>DOWI01000024.1 GCA_003519645.1 Oscillospiraceae bacterium | reverse complement strand
AGATCTTCACCGCTAAAGTGGATGCGGATAATGTGGATGAATTGATCAAGCTAATCGAGGGGTTTAAGCCGGATGTGGTGCTTAATCTTGCACTGCCCTATCAGGATTTGACCATTATGGACGCATGCCTTGCCACAAAAACCAATTATGTTGATACCGCGAATTATGAACCTTTGGACACCGCAAAATTTGAATATAAATGGCAGTGGGCGTATCGCGACAGATATAAGGAAGCGGGAATTACCGCATTGCTGGGCAGCGGATTTGATCCCGGAGTAACAGGCGTGTTTTCTGCATATGCCCAAAAGCACCTTTTTGATGAGATTCATGAAATTGATATACTCGACGCCAACGCCGGTGATCATGGTTATCCATTTGCCACCAATTTCAATCCCGAAATCAATATCCGTGAGGTTACCGCCAACGGCAGCTATTGGGAAAACGGGAAATGGGTTGAGACCGAACCGATGGAAATCAAGCGGGTATATGATTTTCCGGAAATCGGCGAAANNTTGCTGCACCACGAAGAGCTGGAGTCGCTGGCATTGAATATCAAAGGAATCAAACGGATCCGGTTTTTTATGACCTTCGGGCAAAGCTATCTCACACATCTGAAATGCCTCGAAAATGTTGGCATGACCTCAATCGAGCCGATTATGTTTGAGGGCAGACCGATTGTACCGCTGCAATTTCTCAAAGCTGTTCTGCCCGACCCATCAACGCTGGGTCCCGGCACACACGGCAAAACCAATATCGGATGTATTTTCAAGGGGATGAAAGATGGCAATCCGCGTACGCATTATATTTATAATGTATGCGACCATCAGGAGAGTTACCGTGAAGTCGGTTCACAGGCAATTTCCTATACAACAGGTGTGCCCGCCATGATTGGCGCCATTTTGCTGATGACAAAAACGTGGAATAAGCCGGGCGTTTTTAATATTGAGGAGTTTGATCCCGATCCCTTTATGGACGCCTTAAATAAATGGGGGTTGCCGTGGCAGCAAATTGAGAATCCCCTGCTTGTGGATTAACATGATGAAACTGAATTTTGATATTAACGCACTCCCCACGCCTTACATCATGGTGGATGAGGCCAAGCTGATTCGCAACCTAGAGATTTTGAAAAGCGTGATTAACCGTACCGGGTGCAAAATACTGTTAGCCCAAAAAGCCTTTTCAATGTTTTCGCTGTATCCCAAAATTCGTGAATACCTGCACGGCACAACAGCGAGTGGTTTGTATGAAGCCAAACTGGGCTTTGAGAAAATGGGCGGCGAAACCCATGTCTATTCTCCTGCCTTTGACCCGCTTGAATTTATGGAAATCGCTGCTATCTGCGATCATGTCGTATTCAATTCCTTTAATCAGTGGGATAAATTCGGAAAAATTGCGTTGGGGGCAGGATGCATCTGCGGAATACGAATTAATCCCGAATGCTCCACACAGGAGCATGAGATATATGATCCCTGCTCGTCCGGATCAAGGCTTGGTGTTCCCATCTGTGGCTTTGCAGGGGAATTGCCGGATGGGATCAGCGGTCTGCATTTTCACACCCTTTGTGAGCAGAATGCCGATGCACTTGTCAAGACGCTTTCAGCCGTCGAAGAAAGGTTTGGTAAATACCTCCCGGGGCTTCAGTGGTTGAATTTTGGTGGAGGTCACCATATAACGCGTGAAGATTATGATGTCGTAACCCTGATTGCCCAAATAAACCGAATTCAGGAAAAATATAATTTGACCGTATATCTTGAACCGGGAGAAGCCGTTGTACTCAATGCGGGGTATCTGGTATCCTCTGTGAGAGAGGTTTTGGATTACGGTACACCGATTGCAATTCTGGATACTTCAGCAGCCTGCCATATGCCCGATGTACTCGAAATGCCGTATCGTCCCCCGCTTCTTGGTAGCGGGATCCCGAAGGAAAAAAAATACACATACCGTCTCGGAGGACCGACTTGCTTGGCGGGCGATATCATCGGTGATTTTTCGTTCGACAAACCGCTCTCAGAGGGTGACAAGCTGGTTTTCGGTGATATGGCGCATTATACCATGGTGAAAAGCAATACATTCAACGGTATGAAGCTGCCGTCTATTGCAGTTGCAGGAGTAAACGATGAAGTACGGCTGGTTAAATCGTTTGGATATGAAGATTTTAAAAATAGGTTATCATAAAAGTGCGGGGTTTATGCCCCGCACTTTTATGTGCCGCTTTAGATACATCTTGTAGGGCAAGGGCTCTGCTCTTACTGATTTGAGTATTTCGGGATAGACATATAAGGTTTTCCAATATATAATATAAATAATTTGAATTAAAAGAGGTGTTGACGATATGAAGACACTGATTGTCGGCGGTGTCGCGGGGGGCGCTTCCGCAGCAGCACGCCTAAGAAGACTGAATGAATCAGCAGAAATCATTTTGTTTGAACGGGGCGAGTATATTTCGTTTGCAAATTGCGGACTGCCTTACTTTATCGGCGGAGAAATAACCGATAAGGAGGCACTTACCCTCCAGACACCCAGAAGCTTTAATGCTCGTTTTAATGTTGACGTTCGCGTTTTAAGCGAGGTTATTTCGATTGATTGTTCAGCAAAATCGGTATTGGTGAAAAAAGTAGAAACGGGTGAGACTTATACGGAAGACTATGACAGGCTCATTTTGTCTACGGGCGCTTATCCTGTAACATCCAACATCGAGGGAATTGGTTCTGATAAGGTTTTCACGCTCAGAAATATACCCGATACATATAAAATTAAGGACTATATTGAACAGAAAAAGCCCCGAAGCGCGGCGGTTATGGGCGGAGGATATATCGGCGTGGAGATGGCGGAAAACCTTCATAACGCCGGGTTATCAGTCACGATTGTCGAGATGGCGAATCAGGTGATTGCCCCCTTAGACTATGATATGGCCAGTGATGTTCACAGGCATATAGAGAGCAAGGGCGTCCGTCTTATGCTTGGGAATGCCGTTCGTTCGATTCGTGACGATGGCAGTAGGCTGTATATTGCAATAAACAGCGGTGAAATTGAAGCCGATATGCTGATTATGGCGGTCGGCGTGTTACCGGATACTGCCATTGCGAAAAATGCGGGGCTTACAGTCAACCAGCGCGGTTCTATTGTAGTCGATTCCCATATGCAGACATCTGATCCGTCGATTTATGCGGTGGGTGATGCGGTAGAAGTCGTAGATTTTGTGACAGGGCAGAAATCCTTTATTCCGCTGGCAGGACCGGCAAATAAGCAGGGGAGGATCGCTGCCGACAACATCTGCGGTATCGAAAGCGAGTACACCGGAACGCAGGGAAGCGCAATCCTTAAGGTGTTTGACATGACGATCGCCACAACAGGTGTGAACGAGAAAACCGCGAAACAACTCGGGTTGGATTATGATAAATCCTTTACTTATTCGGCGTCTCACGCAAGCTATTATCCCGGTGCTGTCAACCTATCTGTAAAGGTGTTGTTCGAAAAGGGCAGTGGTAAAATATTAGGTGCGCAGATTGTTGGTTATGAAGGGGTTGACAAGCGTTGTGACATCATTGCGACAGCTATGCGTTTCGGGGCAACTGCTTATGACCTTACCAGACTGGAGCTTTGCTATGCGCCCCCATATTCAAGTGCCAAGGATCCTGTCAATATGGCCGGATATGTGATTGAAAATCTGCTCACGGAAACCGTTAAGAATTTTCACTGGCATGATGTTGACGGTCTACCGCGTGACGGCAGCGTGACGCTTCTCGATATCCGCACAAAAGCGGAATATGAAAACGGTCACATCAGTGGCTTCATCAACATTCCGTTGGACAATCTGCGGGAAAGGCTGAATGAGTTGGATAAAACCAAGTCTATTTATGTAACCTGTCAGGTCGGACTGCGCGGGTATATTGCCTGTCGTATTCTTTCGCAAAACGGATTTGATTGTTACAATCTCAGCGGAGGGTACCGGCTGTATCAATCGATCTTCGGTATTGATTCCACTCCTCCTAAATCAGAAAACTTGAACCCCGAAACCCAACTTTCGGGCAAACCGCCTGTGCATGAGAGAAATGTATAATATATTGAAAGAACCTGCCGTAATTAAAATTGGCAGGTTCTTTCAATATAGGCAAGCCTGTATGGTATGGCTATGTGGATGTCATTTATTAGGGTTGTTTCCTTTCCCGGAGGCTTTCTGGTTGCCGTTGCCTTTGTTTCCGGGTGCCTTATTGGTGGCACTTCCTTTGCTTTTGGTTTGTGGACTTGTGGTTACAGTTGTGCCGGCAGTATAATCTTGTGTCAAAACTTGTGAGTTCTTTTTTTGGTTTTTTGTTTGACCGTTGCCTTGATTCTTTTTTTGGGCTTTGCTTGCTTCAGAATCAGTTTCGACTCCGGTTTCAGCTGTATCTATAGTAACGGTTCCGGCTTCCGTTGAATCGGGTGTAGTGTTCTTACCGGAATTGCCTTTGTTCTGTTTCGCCTTATGCGTCGCTCCCTGTGCTTTTTTGTCAGTTTTTTTAATTTTATCGGAGATTGCCTGCTTTTCTTCTTCTGATAAATCTGCAGTCCCTGATTCCAAAAGGTCGTTTGCTTTTCTGATTATATCGCGTACTTTGACATCGGCGTAATCTTCTACCTTGATTGTCGGGTCAAGAGACTGTAACATTTTGATCATCTTGTATTTGCCGGGTGAAAGGTTCATCCCTTTTGCTTCCTCACGTAGTGACAGGTCGGAGCAATCCGCATAAACGGCTGCGTATATCTTTTTTGTGGACATTGCCAGGTTAACACCATTCGAACATTTTTCTTNNGCGTCATCTTCATTCTTTGACTCGGCGGTGACAGAAATTACGGAAGACCCATCCAAGGCAATATAATCCTGTTCGGCCGCTTCCTGTACCAGCTCACTGATTGCATTCTGGACAGGTAGGTTGGAAACATTTTTAACATCAATCAGATTCTTTCCATCTTGGTTGGCGGCGTTGACGCTTACTACATGGTCGAAGACATTAACACCTAGTTCAATGCTGGGGTTTATATCTAAACTTACATAGTTAACCGGTGTTTCACATAGCGTATAACCGGCTATTGCGGTAATACCTGCGGTTAAAATAGCACATGCGGCGATAATCATTTTTTTCATTTGATTTACTTTCCTATTTGCAGCCGTAACCATTTTTGGATTGCTTAGCGCATCATTTACATATTCTTTTGCATGAAGTTTCAAAGTTTCTTCGGCTTTGACTTTGTCCAAACAGCCAAATAAATTATCCATTACAGTATTCCTCCTTTAGACTGGCCTTTAACAGCTTTTTCGCTCTGTTAAGGTGTGTATAAACGGTATTGGTGTTCTTTTTGAGAGAGGATGCAATTTCTGGTATGGTCATTTTCTCATAAAAATGCAGATAGAGAACCTGACGATAATGAGGAGGCAATTGATGTATGAGGGAGAGGAAGTCATTGAGTTCGTCATCTTGGTAGGGAATATCCATCTCTTCANNCTTCAATACTTATTACTTTTTTTCGCCATGTGCTTTTCAGCAAATCCTTGCACTGGTTGTATGTAACCCGGCAAAGCCATGCCTTTTCGTGGTTTTCATTTGAAAGATTTTTACTGTAAAGCATGAATTTTAAGAACACCTCTTGAAATACATCCTCCACATCTGCATAGTTTCTCAAATATAGAAAGCAGATCCGTCTTACCATATCGGCATGCTTGTCCACCGCTTCAGAAATAGTACGGGATTTTGTCTCCTCCAATTTGCATCTCCTCCCTCTCCATACTAAATACGAATAGATAGTGCTGTTTCCATTCATACTTTAAGAAAAAATTTCTATTATATTTTACATAAGTTCTGTCAAAAATCATTCATCTACAATAAAAAACATTGTAACTAAATTGTAAAAGTTAGAAAAATATTGAGGTTTCGTCTACTTTTTCTTGGTTTGTCCTTGAAATATATGCTGGAATTGTGTAGAATAATTATAATATTCGCAGTGTAATAAATCCAACTAGAATATTTATTGTTTATTTTATTTTAAAAGAGTTCTTTATTTCAATATGAGAAGGGGAAAATATTATGTCCAACAGATTATTTCAGGGCGTTGTGCATCAAATGAAGGATACCATTGATCGTACAATTGGTGTGGTTGATGAAACCATGTCGGTGATTGCGTGCAGTGATCTGGGCCGTATCGGTGAATCATGTGATTCTATTAGTACGGACTCATTTTCTGCGCAAGAGTCTTTTGTAAGCGAAGGATATACCTATAAAACCTTTGGTTCGCGTCCTCGCAGCGAATATCTTTTGTTTGTTGAGGGAACGGATGAACAGGCGGCGAAATATGCGGCCCTGCTTGCTATTTCTCTCGCAAGCATCAAGCAGTATTATGATGAGAAATATGACCGCGGTAATTTTGTAAAGAATGTGATTCTTGACAATATACTGCCTGGCGATATCTATCTAAAAGCCCGTGAACTCCGGTTTAACAACGATGCTAACCGTGTCGCACTGCTTATTCGCATTATGGCTCGTACCGATATATCTGCATATGACGTTGTTCAGAATCTTTTTCCTGACAAAAACAAGGACTTTGTCATTAATATCAATGAATCAGACATTGTTTTGATAAAGGAAATCCGTTCCGGAATCGAATCTCATGATCTTGAAAAGCTGGCACGCTCTATTGTTGATACATTAAGCGGTGAGTTTTATACCCAGGCAACCGTCGGTATCGGTACGGTTGTTGAGGGAATAAAGGATCTTGCACGTTCATTCAAGGAAGCGCAGGTGGCGCTTGAAGTCGGTAAGGTTTTTGATACCGAAAAGACGATTGTCAGCTATGACAATCTTGGCATTGCACGCTTGATTTATCAGCTTCCCACCACGCTTTGCGAAATGTTTCTCCGCGAGGTGTTTAAAGTAGGATCTATTGATTCGCTTGATCAGGAGACACTGTTTACAATTCAGCGATTCTTTGAAAATAACCTTAACGTGTCTGAAACATCACGTAAACTTTTTGTTCATCGTAATACACTGGTTTATCGTCTTGAGAAAATTAAGAGACTGACAGGTTTGGATCTGCGTGAATTTGACGATGCGATTGTGTTCAAAGTGGCCTTAATGGTTAAGAAATACCTGATGGCAAATCCGATTAAATATTAATGAGTAAAGACGGCCTTTCGTTTGTGAGCCAGGCTGTGAAAACGGGTATCTCCCGCAAAACTTGATGATTTTGCGGGAGATTTTCGGTTGTAAGGAAATTTTTTCGACTTGCATTTGAGGTTAAAAAAGGGGTAGGATGTAATAGGGTCGTCCGATTCCTTTGTATATTTTGTACTATGAATTTGAAATTTTCGCGCCGGTTGGCGCTTATTATATTGATTGAGACACCGAGATGCAGATTTTACCGTGACAAATCGAAAGGGGAGGTATTTCTTTGATTGAATTCAAAGGTGTACATAAGGCCTATGATAACGGGATTAAAGCCCTGAAGGATGTCAGTATTTTAATAAATAAGGGTGAATTCGTTTTTATCGTGGGCGCTTCCGGCGCCGGAAAAAGCACGTTTCTGAAACTTATGATGAGAGAAGAGGTTCCCAGTGCCGGTGAGGTAATTGTTGACGGCTACAAGCTATCTAAACTGAAGCGCCGTGAAATTCCTTATCTTCGGCGTTCAATGGGAATTGTGTTTCAGGATTTTAGACTTATTAATAATATGACGGTTTTTGATAATGTGGCGTTTGCAATGAGGGTTATCGGGAAATCGGGCAGCGATATCAGGAAACGGGTTCCCTATATACTTGGTCTTGTAGGACTTCAGAATAAAGCGCGCAGCTTTCCAAAAGAACTATCCGGCGGAGAACAGCAGCGAGTCGGCCTTGCACGCGCACTGGTGAACAATCCTTCAATTATTATTGCGGACGAGCCTACAGGGAATATCGACCCCGAGCTTTCGTATGAAATTGTTGAGCTACTTACCGAAATAAACAGGCGGGGTACAACGGTTATTATGGTTACACATGAGCATGATCTGGTTCGCTTGTTTCACCACCGGGTGATTGAAATCCGAGAAGGCTGTGTGGTTTCTGACCGCCTTTCAGATAGGAAAGTAAAAAAACCTACCCGTGAAGCGGATGCGGTGGACGCTGCAGGTATCTTTCCCACCTTTAGGGAAGGAGGGTCTATATGAATCTGAGCAGTATACGGTATTTGATTCGCGAGAGTTTCCGCAATATCTGGCAGAACAAGTTGATGGCAGTTGCTTCAATCGGAGTATTAATATCCTGCTTGCTATTGACCGGGGGATCTTATTTGGTTTATGCAAATATAAACCATACATTTGAATGGATAGATAGTCAGAATGTGGTTGTTGCATTTGCAAAAGAGGACTCCACGGATGTACAGCTTACTGTGCTTGAGGATAAAATCAAGTGTATTACAAATGTTGATACGGTAGAGTTTGTATCAAAGGAACAAGCTTTACTCCGATACAAGGACTCGATGACTGATGCTGTTTTTGAAGAAATGCAGGGTGAAAATAATCCTTATCTGGATTCCTTTGTTGTTACATTTAAAGACTTAAGCAAATTCAAGGACACCATAAAGCAAATGGATCAAATTCCTGAAATTGAAGATATTGTTTATAGTGAGGATACTGCAAAGCAACTTACAAACATAAGGAATATTATGTTGTTGGCTTCCGGCTGTATCATATTGCTGCTTTTGGTGGTATCACTGTTTATTATTGCCAACACCATCAAGCTGACGGTTTATAATAGACGACTTGAAATTTCAATTATGAAATCTGTGGGCGCAACAAATGTTTTCGTGAGAATTCCATTTATTATCGAGGGAATTGTGCTGGGCGTTTTTTCTGCCTGCCTATCATATGGCATTGTTTTTTTGGTATACAGTAAGCTTTATGATATGGTTGGAAGAGATATTATGGGTGGACTTTTAGAGTTTTCTGCCGTTTGGCATGTAATGTTGTTAGGCTTTATAGCTCTCGGTGTACTGACTGGAATTGCTGGCAGTGCAATCTCGATGCGTAGATATCTCAGGGACGAAGGAGGTATTTCCAGTGTCATTTAAAAGTATCAAGTCAAGAGCCACGGCATTGATTGTTGCCGTTACCCTTGTTGGACTGTATCACGTGGCTTTAGCACCGATGAATGCGAGTGCAAAGTCCTTGGAGCAGCTACAGGCTGACAGCGAGAGGCTGCAAAAGGAAGCGAGTGCATTAAATCGGACAATCAGTGAGCAGGAAAGGTCATTGACCAACCAGCAGGCTTATGTAAATGCTCTGGATAAAAAAATTGATAACACAATCGCCCAGATCAATACATATGATGCACGCATTGATAAACTGGAAGCTGAAATTAGTGCGCTGAACGGTGAAATTAAACAAAAACAAACCGAGATTTCAGAAAAAGAAACGAGTATCGCAGACCGCTTTGAGGCACTCCGGGCTCGGTTGCGCGCCATATCGAAAACCGGAAATTTTTCAACACTGCAGATGATAATGAATACGGATAGTTATACCGATTACCTAATCAAATCTGAAATGATGAAGCGGGTCGCCAAGAGAGACAAGAAGCTTATGGATGATCTGGAATCTGAAATTGAAGCGATTAATACACAAAAGGATAAGCTTGAGATTAATAAGAGCGGTGTTTCTAAGAAACTGTCTGAAGCCGCTGCTTTAAAAAAGCAGGCGAATGCTAAAAAATCCGAGCTGGAGGTTGACTATTCCAAGAGAAATGTACAGCTGAATAACACAAAGAATAGTTTGAATACCAACAAGCAAAGGCGCCGGGCTACCCAAAAGGAAATAGACGAGCTTGAAGCACAAATCAGACAGATAATCAATCAGAATGTTTCTGTCGGCAAGTACGGCGGTGGAACGATGTACTGGCCTGTGCCCGCAGTACGTAACATCTCCTCATTCTATGGTAAGCGCTGGGGCAGGCTGCACAAGGGAATTGATATCGCAAACGGATCTGTTCCTGTTTACGGGCAAAATATCGTTGCTGCCCATAGCGGAACTGTGATATACTCAAACTATACCAGCGTATGGGGCGGCGGCTACGGCTATNNGGATTATTGATCATGGCGTTGACGGCAAGGGCCGAAAAATATCGACGCTTTATGCTCATTGCTCAAAGGTTTTTGTCCGGGTAGGGGATAAAGTGGTAGGAGGAAAAACGGTGATTGCCAAAGCAGGTTCAACCGGTGATGTAACCGGGCCTCATCTGCATTTTGAAGTCCGTGAAAATGGCGTTGCTGTTGATCCGCTTGCAAAAGGATATTTAAAAGTGAATTGATGAAATCACTATCAGCTTTTGGCTGATCGACTACAGTCAGATACTTTCGCGCCATGCATCCCATTGTGAAGGGCTAAAGCTTTAAACGGCTTGCAAGGATGCGGAAAGGATATGGTTATATGAACAGGAAAATCTCTCTTGGCGCCGCAATTACACTGATTATTGTTACGATTGCTTCTACATTTTCGATTACCATGGTTATTGCGATGCGTAATTTTGATTATAATCTAACCCAGGTAAGCAAGCGCCAGGAAATGTTTGAGTATATCACATTAGTGGACAAAGATGTTCGACAGAATTATCTGGGAGAAATCAATGAAAATAAACTTCGTGAATCTTTGGCAAGAGGATATATTGAAGGAATTGATGATCCATATGCCGCTTACCTTACGGCGGATGAATACAGGAAGGAAACCGAACGCCTGTCCGGAAAATGGACAGGCCTTGGTCTTGAAGTCGTGAAGATGGATGATGATTCAATCGTTATCTCATCTGTTCATAAGAATTCAGCTGCAGATAAGGCAGGGCTGCAAAAAGGTGATGTTTTAACTCAGCTCGATGGAAAGGATGTAAAATCCTATACGCTATCGCAAATTATGTCTAAACTTGGCAGTGCACAAAAGGTCAAACTAACTGTCAATAGGGGCAAGGATTCAACCGCGTTTGAAATTTCGGTTAGTAGCTATAATCTGACGAGTGTTGAAAGCAGGATGATTGGGGCAACCGGATATATCAGGATTACGGCATTTTACGGCAACACGCCTAATCAGTTTCGGGATGCTTATACAAAGCTGGAATCCCAAGGTGTCGAAAACTATATATTTGATATTCGGTATAATAAAGGTGGTAACCTTAAGTCAGTAAGAGATGTAATAAGCTATTTGATCCCACGCGGTACTTATGCGCGGCTCTCTAAAGCCAATTCATTCGAAGAGCTTGTTTCAACCGGTGCATATGAAATCACTAAGCCTTCTGTGACGCTTGTAAACAAAAGCACTCAAGGAGAGGCTGAGCTTTTTGCCGGTGTGATGCAGGAATTCAAGAAAACGGTTGTCGTAGGTGAAAAAACCTTAGGTCGGGGCATGGTTCAGCAATATTACAGCCTAGCAGCCGAAGGCGCGGCAATAAAAATCTCAGTTGCATCGCTTTCACTTACTGGCGGTGGCATCTTGGAAGGTGTTGGCGTTACACCAAGCGTTCCTTCAATAATGCCTGCTGCACTTGAAAACCAATTCGCTTTTCTGAACGAAAAGAATGACCCCCAGTTGATAGCAGCGATATCAACCATTAAGGGCGGAGCGATTTCTACAACCACGACCACCGACAGTACAACCACAACTTCGGCTGCCACAAAAGTGCCCTCAACTACCGAAACAACAAAGTAAAGATATTAGATTATGAAACCCGCTGATTGTTAAATCGGCGGGTTTATTACAGATTTTTTAAGATAAATATAAATTAGAAATGCGTTTACAATCTAGCTGCAATTCGATGATATAATAATAGTAGTAGACACTGTAATCTTAAAAGGGCAGCATATCAGTTGTATTATACGCTTTCAAACAGATGGAGATTTGGTTAACAGAAATGCCTTCAACCTAAGGAAAAGAATCCAATGAGCCAAACGGTGTCATTATGCTCGGTTTTATGTCTTTTTGGGCATAAAACCCGGAAAGGACATAGGTGATAAAATGAATTTTCGCTATAGAATTATACAGTATATGAGTGGTAGATATGGAGTTGATAAACTATTTTATGCATTGTCTATACTATACTTTATCATGGTCGGTATCAACTCCTCGTATTATATAAAAGTA
>DOWI01000219.1 GCA_003519645.1 Oscillospiraceae bacterium | reverse complement strand
TGCTATAAGAAAGGGGACAACCATAGAAATTACTCATTTAATAAGCAAAAGGAATTTTTATACAGCAAAAATCATTTTTTAAATAGCGTGAATATAAGAAAAGCTTTTAACAAGAAACCACAGGCAACAGAATCGTTCCTGATCATATTTTGAGCAGCACAAATAGACATACACTGGTATGCCTAAAAAAATAACTCTAAAAAAGGACTAGAGCAGTATTCAACAATTTCTTCTTACGCTATATTTTTGTTTAACACCTAAAACATCCAATAACTCACCTATTTCAAACAAGGCATAATACTTTTCTTCAGCTATGATAAGTATCGAATGGTCTTCCACAATACTTTCTCGCCTTCTCCATGCACGCAGGCAGTCCGCGGCACTTTGCTCGGGTGCTTCCTTTTTGCGCCATCCCAAGAAGGCATAGAAAAGCGTATGCGCAAAGATGCATAGCATGATATGAATATATGCTGCATTTTCTGCTTTTTTACCTTTTTTCCTAGGTAAATGCTTTAAATATGCCGCTTGTTTCAACTCCCTAAACCCGCTGTTTTCGATCAATGATCTCAATCTATATGTTTTCGGAATTGAAGCTGCATCTTCCTCGGCCGGCAGACTTGTTAGTAATACCTTCTGTTTCTCAGTGGCTACAGGCTTTCCACGCCATTGCGTGACAACCACAGCGTTTAGCGGGCTACCGTTTGTCTCTTTGTTATCCTTTACACCTTTCGGGTTGTAAGGCAAATAGGATCGCNNCCCCATAGCCTTGGCATTTACCTTTACCATAAGTCCATTCTGCCAAAGGCTTGTTCTCATAGTCTTTATTCAATGCTATGGCGTCTTCCCGAATAATCATTCCGACTTTCGCCGGAATAATAAAATCGATCCCCATCTTATGCTTCAGTTCCCAGAGCTGGGCACCATCAAGGAAACCGCGATCTGCAATTACCATTTGGATATACCCTTTGCCGCAATTACGCACTCCTTGTTTCACCATTTTCAAAAAATAATTGCTGTCAGCTTCATTTGCAGGTACAATGATCATAGCGACAATGATGCGTGACTTAACTTCATACAATGCGAATAATTTAAAACCGTATATGTATTCGTACTCAGGGAGGTCGCCATCATTGTCTTCATTTTTTCTTTTTGTCATCCCACATCCCGGGAAGTTAGGCTCTGTCTCTATTATTGTTGAGTCCAAGGCGAATGTTCCGCTCCTGAGCTGACGCCTGATGCGTTTTACACTGCTATTGAATGCACCCATAACACTATCTTTACAACACTTCTCAATATTGCCTAATAATGTAAACGGGTCCATGACACTTGGGATTTTTTTTATAGCCCTTNNTAGCGTCACCTCTTTTACATAGTCCTTCCGTCAGGTTGTCTACTCGAAACCCCACCATCTTCATAGCCCCCAAGTCCCCTAATAATTCTTCACTACCTCGTGTCCTTGGGATCCCGACGATAATTTTCAATATGTACAACAACACGTAGATATTAATCTTTAACATTTTCCTTATGTGTGTGCCGGTTATCATCTTTAGACAAGTCATTACCCCTGTATTTTCAAGAAACTTCAGGAAAGTTCCGATAAAAGGCCACTTCGTACTTATGGCAATGTCAATATTTTTATCCTTCAGTGCTTTCTTCACTCTTTTTTTGTTTTCTACCACGTTTCTCTCCTACCTTCTTCACAAATTCTTTTGCATCTACTTCATTCAGGACTTGGATTTGATTGATCAACTGAGTTATTTCTTCGTCCAGGGCTTTGATCTTGGTACAGTTCTCCTTGAACGATTTATAGTTCAAGGAAAAGCAGCGGGCATCCTCAACCTTATCGGCTATGCAGGACGTTGAGATCAGCTTTTTTCCTTTTTGATTTCGATAAATCCAAGGGAACGGTCCATGGAGATCTCCGGATGCACACTTGCAATTTGGATTGCCACACTTGGTCATTCTTTCGTAAAATGACGCTGTTAGTAGCTTTCCCGGTTTCATTACATTGTTAAGCAATTCTGTCCTTCTTTGATTGAGTTGATAGATTTTCTGTCGTATTTGTGACACGTTTTCCATACTTTTACCTCCATTACGTTATATGTATATACTATCACGTAATATTTTACCGTAAAAAATAGCAGAATGCAATATTTTTTAAAATATTTTTCTGCTTATTCTGTAACACCTTATTTTACTGGTCTTCAGAAACTTTATTTCTTATAGCAACTCTCCAGCAACCCTTTTTATAAATACATTTTCCTTGCAGGAATTCTGAATTCAGCGTCGAAATTATCAATAGTTATCCCATGCTTGTGCAAGTTCTGAACAGTGATCATGCATAAAAGACGGATCGCCTGTTCTTTTCATCTTGTCAATCCGAAGGAGGCGAAGCCTTTGAAAAAATACGATTTGCTCATCGNNGCACTCCACTGCGGCAGCAGCATGGCCGGACGGCCGGATTGCCGGCATAGCCTTCGGCGGCGGACTCAATTACCATAATATCGGCGTTGAAACGGTTCGCCTTCGCCTTGAAGAGATGGTACGCGAGCTCTGCGAAAAAACCGGTGCTTCTTCTCCCCTCGTTTGCGTGGGCATGTCCGCGCTGGATGCACCGGCGGATGAAAAGACGCTCGCTATGTTCACCACCGGCGTGTTTGCCAGAGAACAGTTGGATCTTCAGTCGGATGCTTACGTCGCCCTCATGGGGTTTACCCGCGGCCAGCCGGGCATGATCGTCATCTGCGGAACAGGGTCCATGCTCCTTTTGCTTGACGAACACGGCGTTCAGCATGTCAGCGGCGGATGGGGCTATCTCCTCGCCGACGCCGGAAGCGGCTATACCCTTGCACGCGAAGCGCTGCTCGGCGTAATCGACGAACACGAGGGTCTCGGCGAAAAGACCGCCCTTACCCCGCTTGCCCTTCCGTATTTCGGCGTATCTTCTGCGCGCCAGATCATCGATAAGATCTACGCGCCGGATTTTACGCCCGACAGACTCGCAGGCTTTGCCCAGTATGTTCTTCAGGAGGCCGAAGCCTGCGATCCTGTTGCAGTCAATGTTCTCAGGTGCACGATGCCCAAGCTTGCCGCACAGGCAGCGCAGCTGATGAAGATCTCTTCCCAAGCAAATCAGGTCGGTCTCTACGGCGGTGTGTTTATGCACAGCGGCATCGCGAGAACCTGCTTTACCGATACGCTCTTAACCCTCGCCCCGCAGGCGAAGATCTGTACGCTTGATTATCCGCCCGAGTTGGGCGCAATTATCCATCTGATGCAAAAGGAGGGTCTGCTCACCGACCATGCTCTTGCCGCATTGAAAGATACGTACAAGGAGGCCAATTCATGAACGCATTGGATACCTATTTTGATAACCTCTATGCGCTTCTCGCACGCACGCATGAGACACAAAAAGACGCTATGGAGACTGCAGCCCGGCGGATCGCGCAGTGTTTTAAGGATGGCGGTATGCTCTACACCTTCGGCACCGGCCATGGTCATCTGCTCGCGCTGGAGATCTTCTACCGTGCGGGTGGCATGGCGCGCGTCTGCCCGATCTTGGACGAAAAACTGATGCTTCATGTCAGCGCCGCCGGCAGCACGCTGGAGGAGCGCAAGGAAGCATGGGTGGCTCTGCTGCTTGAGCGCTATCCCATCAAGGCGGGCGATGTGCTCATCTCCATTTCCAATTCCGGCCGCAACGCCGTTCCCGTCCTGCTGGCAAAGGAAGCGCAGCAGCGCGGCGCATATGTCATCGCACTGACGAGCATGAACCACACAACCGCCGTCACATCCCGCAACAGCCTCAATCTTCGCCTCTTTGAAACCGCCGATCTGATCCTCGACAACGGCGGCGTGCTGGGCGACGCGTCTGTTTCCTTTGCCGACGGCTCCATGGTCGGCCCAACGTCTACTGCCATCGGCGCTGCGCTCCTGCAGGTCATCGTCTGCCGCGTGAAAGAGCTTTCCCTTGAAGAAGGCTTTGAAGCCGACTTCTTCAAATCCAGCAACGTAGACGGCGGCGACGAGTGGAATGATCGTCTCATTGAGCGCTATAAGGACATGATTCCTGGTCTTCTCTGAAAAGGAGGGTTTTGCTTGCGTGCAGGTCTTGGTATATGGGAATTGACGCCGCCGATGGGCATTGAGCTCGCCGGATACGGCTATTATCTGGGTCGGTGCGCACAGTCGGTGCGTGATCCGCTCTATGCCCGTGCGCTTCT
>DOWI01000359.1:1562-6755 GCA_003519645.1 Oscillospiraceae bacterium | reverse complement strand
TCTGACACCACTCCCTCCGTCAGGCTTTCGCCTGCCACCTCCCTCATGGAGGGAGGCTTATTCCAACTCCCTCGATGAGGGAGGCTTATCCCACATTTGCTAGAAGGGTATTGCTGAAATAATTTGAACATGCATTAATAGAAATAACTAATATTTTGTAGAATTGGTACGATATATTATTAAGACAATGTTATTCCCTACAGCTTGCCGAGGGGATTTGAACCCAACATTTATTATCAAACGAAATTAGGAGTGGCAAGATGACTGACGTATTGGAAAGCACCACATTCAACGATGAGGATACCATGGAGGGCAGATTTCTAACGTTTCTTGTTGGTGATGAGCTCTATGGTATAGAAATCAGACATGTGATGGAGATTGTCGGAATACAGCCAATTACTGAATTGCCGGAAGTCCCGGATTACGTCAAAGGCATCATAAACCTCAGGGGCAGAATCATTCCGGTCATTGATATCCGTCTCCGTTTCACAAAAGCGGAAAAGGAATACAATGACAGAACATGTGTGATTATTACTTGCCTTGGCGGCAAATTTGTTGGTCTGATTGTTGACTGTGTATCCGAGGTTTTGACCATTCAGGATCAAGACATTACTGAAAATCCCGAAAGCGAAAGCTGTGCCTACGTTCAGAATATCGCCAAATCCGGGGATCAGGTGATTCTACTGATTGATTGTCAAATGCTTCTGAACGAGAATCATTTTTGAGTGGTTTTTGCATAAAAGGTTGATGGCATTGGTTCTAATATTTTTAAATTTTAGGGGGAAAAGCTTTGAAATTTAAATTAGGGTTAGGAAGTATTAAAGCAAAACTAATATTCTATATTGTCTCTACCGTTACCATGGTTTGTGTCGGTTTATCCTTACTATCCTATTTTGTGGCTTCATCAGCGTTGTCGAACAATATGGAGCAGTCTCTCTTGACCATTACCAAGGAAAGTGCAGAGGTTATAAGCGAACGTGTGAATCGGATTCATAATCAGCTCACCGCCCTGTCTACAAACAGTATTTTTATGGATTTAGAGGCGAATAAAAATATAATACATTCAACCCTTGGCAATATATTAGAAGACTGGGGTTACTTGGACATAGTTGCGGCTGATGCAAGCGGAATGACAACAGGCGGCGAAAACATAGCGGACAAAGATTATTTTCAACAAGCCCTTTCCGGAAACAACGCCGTTTCCAACCCTGTCATCAACAAAGCCGACGGCAGCGCACTGTGTTATTATGCAGTACCTATCAAAAATCAGGATGATGTGGTTGGCGTTTTGGTGGGTACAAGGGATGGTTTTGGTTTAAGCCAGATGATTGCGGATGTCACCTATGCAAAAACCGGGAGAGCATACTTATTAAACAGTCAAGGAGTCACGATTGCACATAGCTCCAAGGATGTCGTAATCAATCAAGAGAATGCGTCCGAGCAGGCTAAGTCTGACGCAAGTCTCAAGGAACTTGCCGCACTGGAAGCGAACATGATTGCCGGCAAACAGGGAACCGGACGCTATGCATATAATGGTGTGGTAAAATATATGGGATATAGCCCGGTTGGAATTCAGGGATGGTCCCTTGCCCTCACCGTTCCCCGCAACGAAATATTTGCGGAAATCAAAATGATGATGTCGACAATGGTAATCATCAGCATTGTCGTTATTTTGCTGAGTGTAGTATTTGCGGTTTTCGTTGCAAGCGGTATCAGCAATTCGTTAAAAGCAAGTGTTTCATATGCAGATAAGCTTGCCCAATGCGACGTCTCTTTTGAAGTCCATGAGAATTACCTGAAAAGAAACGATGAAATCGGCATGCTTGCGACAGCATTTCTAAGTATTACCGATCGTTTGAATGCAGTCTTTTCAAGTATAAATTCGGCAGTTTTGCAGGTGGCATCCGGGGCAAGACAGGTCGCCGATTCCAGCACCTCCCTCTCTCAGGGGGCGTCCGANNCAAGCTCTATTGAAGAGCTTTCGGCCTCGATTGAAGAAATTTCAGCGCAGACAACTCAAAATGCAGAAGATGCAGAAAATGCAAATAGGATTACCGATAACGCTCGTGTCAATGCCGAAAAGAGCAATTCTCAGATGCAGGAAATGCTGAAAGCAATGGAAGATATCAATACGACTTCAAACAATATTTCAAAAATAATTAAAGTAATCGATGAAATTGCATTCCAGACAAACATTCTTGCGCTCAACGCCGCTGTTGAAGCCGCAAGGGCAGGACAGTATGGCAAGGGCTTTGCTGTTGTAGCCGAGGAAGTAAGAAATCTTGCCGCACGTTCAGCCAATGCTGCAAAAGAGACCACTGATTTGATAGAAGGCTCGATTAAAAGCGTAAAAAACGGCACAAAAATTGCAAAGGGTACCTCGGATGCCCTGCAATCCATTGTTCAAGAAATTGTGAATGTTGCCGATCTGGTGAGAAGTATCTCAGTTGCCTCAAACGAGCAGGCTTCCGCAATTGCCCAGGTTTCTCAAGGGATTACACAGGTCTCGACCGTGATTCAGTCCAATTCCGCTATATCAGAGGAAAGTGCTGCATCCAGTGAAGAAATGTCCACCCAAGCCTATCTCCTTGAGAAACAGCTAAGCAAGTTTACGTTAAAACAAAATGCAAATGAGGCAATGGATCAGGGGCTTGATTGGACATACCAAGATACAGAAGCCAACGACCAAGACAACACTGATGATATGGAAGAATATGTTTGATGCACAGGCCAAGGGGAAACCGGTAGTTGATTTTGTATGATTTTAAAATGTATCATAAAAAGGCACCGAAAATCATTTTCGGTGCCTTTTTTAGTGGCTTCAACAATAAAAACTCATGGAATTCCACGGTGTTTTCTATAGTTGGTTGGGGTTTTCCCATAGCAATTTTTAAAATGCTTGTTGAATGCAGAGGGGTCTTTAAATCCACAGGAATAAGATATTTCAGTTATACTGGCATTGGTGCTCTCCAATAACCGACATGCCATCAATAACCGATGGCGTATCAAGTATTGCTGGGGTGAGCAATGATAAAGTTGCATAAAGATCTTATATAGGTAACTACGTTCGATTCCGATATGGCGAGCGACATCGTTTATCTTAATATTGTAGGTATAATTGTTTTTTATAAATTCAGTCGCTTTATGTCCATATTGCTTAATCGGCATACATGATGTTTCGATGTCGGTTGTATTGCACATAAGCGAAAACACCAAGTACAATTGTGCGATTAATTTATATTCATTATCCTGATGGTGTTCAAAGCTTTCCCCCAGGTTTAAAAGAGCATTTTTCAACAATCCGTCACTTTGATCTGTATATATAGGATTTTCTAAAGTTAAAGAGCATCTTTCCAGGATGGTTTTTGCATCCAAACCATCAAAACCAAACCAACAATAATTCCATGGGTTGTGATCATCTGCAGCATAAAATGTAGAAACACCCGGCGATATAAGGAATCCTTGTCCGCTGTTGAGCTGATATGTCTTATCCCCCACAACAAAAATACCTTTCCCATCGAGTACGTAATGGAATAGATAATGGGGGCGCATAGCAGGCCCAAATGAATGTCCAGGGGCGCATTTCTCCTTGCCGCACAAATGTAAGACTAATGAACTGGAAATATTCAGCGGATCCCCGATAATATACTCAATACTCCTATCCATATATAAAGCCACCTGTTCCATTTGGATTTTTCAACATAACACCAATTTCTTGAAACAAAATAAACTAGATTAATAGCCAATAATGCAATAAACTAATTATTGTTATATAAGACTCAATACCTTTATAATACGTCTGCAAATGGAGGAAAAACAATGGTTAAAATTACGTTTATGGGTGCAGGAAGCACTATTTTTGCCCGCAATGTCATTGGTGATTGTATGTGTACAGAAACCTTAAGGGATGCCGAAATAGCATTGTACGATATTGACGCGGCACGCTTGGATGAATCAGCAATTATACTTAATGCCCTTAACAAAAATATTAATGATTGTCGGGCATCCATAAAAAAATACCTTGGTGTGGAAAATCGCAAAGAAGCCCTGCGCGGCGCTGATTTTGTGATAAATGCTATACAGGTGGGATTTTATGATCCATGTACCATTATAGACTTTGAAATCCCGAAAAAGTACGGCTTGCGCCAGACCATCGGAGATACACTGGGAATTGGGGGAATCATGCGTGGATTGCGTACAATTCCTGTTATGCGCGATTTTGCACGGGATATGGAAGAGGTTTNNTCCTAACGCATGGTTTCTTAATTACACAAATCCCATGTCGATACTTACCGGCTATATGCAGCGCTATACCAAAGTAAAGACGGTTGGACTCTGTCACAGTGTTCAAGGTTGCTCCCAGGGTTTACTTGAAAGCTTGGATATGCAGGATAAAGTCGAAGGAAGAAAAGATCTTATTGCAGGCATCAACCACATGGGATGGTTGATTGAATTGCGTGATCGGAACGGAAACGACCTTTATCCGGAAGTAAGAAAGCGCGCCGCTGAGAAAAACATGGCGGGTAAACATAACGACATGGTGAGATTCGAATATATCAAGCACTTGGGGTATTACTGCACCGAGTCGAGTGAACATAATGCGGAATATAATCCGTGGTTTATCAAGCCGACTCATCCGGAACTTATAGAAAAATTCAACATTCCGCTTGACGAATATCCCCGCCGCTGCATTAACCAGATTGCAGGTTGGGAAGAAGAAAAAAACAAAATACTTGATGATTATAAAATCACTCATGAGCGTTCCATAGAGTACGCATCCTATATTATGGAAGCAATTATAACAAACAAACCCTATAAAATAGGGGGCAATGTATTAAACACAGGTTTAATTGATAATTTACCTGCCGATGCCTGCGTTGAAGTTCCCTGTCTGGTTGATGGGTTAGGAATCACCCCATGTCATGTCGGCAGACTGCCGGTACAATTGGCGGCATTGAATATGACCAACATAAACGCACATCTGATGACCATTCAAGCGGCGGTCACGCAAAAAAAGGCTGATATTTACCGTGCAGCTATGCTTGACCCTCATACGGCAGCGCAATTATCGCTGGATGAAATCGTATCTATGTGCAATGAATTAATTTCTGCCCATGGTCCATACATGGCGGAATATAAAGATTAAAACTGGCAAGCATCTCAAGACGCACACCGAAAGTTCTTTCTACTGCA
>DOWI01000359.1:0-1470 GCA_003519645.1 Oscillospiraceae bacterium | reverse complement strand
CATCAGCATATCGATGCTGATGTGTTTATATGGTTTTGACACTGACAAGACGTGTCGAAACAGGCTAAAGCCTACAAATAAATAATAGAGCCATTCTAATTAATTATGGCTCTATTATTTTTTTTGTCAACAAAAATTTATTTAAGTAACTTCCCCACGCCGCAGTGCATCCGCTGTCGCCACTTGTTTACCTTGTACCTCCCATAACGGTGGTAACGTGGCTTACGAAATCAGATTGTTTTTCTCTAAAGAAAACCATTTTTAAATCCACGACCCTTGCTACTCGCTCCTTAATTTCTTGTGTAAGCTTATCAACCCACACTTCGACATACCCATTCTTTTCATCACGCCCAACAGTATTGATACCAAAGTCTTTCATATTATCGCTCAATTTGTTATAGCAATCGTCCAATTCCTGCAATGTGAACGCTACAACCTTTGTTTTGTAATCTATGCCATTTTTTAAAGTAATCATGTTCTGGGCATCAACAAATTCTTTAATTTGCGTGCTTTTTTCACTTAGCCTGCCGACCAAATTGATAACTANNAATGTTTCATCTATTTTATTGGCGAGCATGTGGAGTTCTTTTTGCTTTGCAAATTCTTCTTTGGATATTAAGTCTGAATACGATTCGTACCAACCTTCATATAATCGTTCTTTTTTTAAATTAATATTTCCAGAATCGGCTGAGGCAAATGTTATAAGGAAAACCGATGATAAAAGTAATGAGATAAAAACCTTAATGATATATTTATTTTTTTTCACATCCATCAACCCTTCACATTTTATTTCCAACACTACTATTATTGTACATCATTGCCAAAAGAATTTCCATATAAAAAATTCAATCTATTGTTTATGTTGAAAAACCTTTGCCGACATTCTTGCAAAATCGAACCAGGAAAAGACAAAAAGATGCCTTATTATGTTTATAAAGTAAAAATTTTATATGCTTTAATATTTCATTTCTTCTAATAATATGATTGCGCCTAAAAACTCGCGAATTTGCACATAAATATGTTGTGAAAAGGTTTATGGAAAAATTCGCGAATACTAACACAACTTCCCTGTAATATTGATGTGTGAGGCGTGTAAAAATACTACAGGCAAACGCAATAAAATTATTGCGGTAAAACACCGCCGAAACATGAAGGAGTGTAAATATAATGGCAAGAAACAACAACCAGGCTTTGGTTCCTGAAGCTCGTGAAGGGCTTAACCGCTTCAAGATGGAAGCTGCTAACGAAGTCGGTGTTAACCTGAAACAGGGTTACAACGGTGACTTAACCTCTCGTCAGGCCGGCTCTATCGGCGGACAGATGGTTAAAAAGATGATTCAGGCTTATGAGACCAACAACCTGAAGTAATTAAAATTGAATAAGAAACATTTTTAATCGCCGCCCGGGGGAAAACAGCCCTCCGGGCGGTTGTCTGTTTTAGAAGTGAATAAGCCTCCCTCCTTGTGAAGT
>DOWI01000142.1 GCA_003519645.1 Oscillospiraceae bacterium | reverse complement strand
AGCCCGGCCGCGGCGGATTGCCTAATGCCGAAACTATTGCTTCAGCCTTTTTTAGAAAACTCTTTCTTTCATGCATTTACAAACCAACAGCAAGGCGTCATATCATTGTTTATTGATTGCCATGGTGAGAACATGATTTGCGAACTGATTGACGACGGCGTCGGTATGATGCAGAGTAAGGCGGATCAACTGCTTGCGGGTCAGCCGGACGAGGATTCCCGGTCAATTGGTATCCGAAATGTGAACGCTCGGATTCACCTGCTGTTTGGGGAAAAGTACGGGGTAAAAATATTCAGCGAACCGGGGCAGGGTACTTCTGTAAGGACAACTCTTCCGATAATTAGGTCAAATAATAACGCAGATGAAAATAAAGAAAGTACTAATATCCAAAATAAGTCCTAAATAAATTTTGGACAATCCGGTCATAACCTCTAAAAATAAGAACAATACATCCCAAAAAAGTCCTATAGGCTTTGTGTAAATTCATGATAAAATAATGCTGTAGTTTAAAGAAACTGTACACAAATACAGAATTTATAGGAGGAGTTAACTATGAAAGGCAATCGCATTGTGGCAGCTATCCTTAGCGCGGCTATGATAGTAGGCATGACCGCCTGTAGCGGTGGAGGGGCGAATACGTCTTCTGCGGCGGCAAATTCGCAAACTGCAGACAAACTGACTATTTGGGCATGGGATGATACGTTCAATGTCAAAGCTGCAAATGAGGCGAAAGAGGCTTATGCGAAAATCAATCCGGATGCTTCGGTAGATGTCGTCAGCATGGCGCAAAACGATATTGTTGCGAAACTGAACACCGCCTTTGAATCCGGGAATATGGATGGAATGCCAAATATCGTACTGATTGAGGATTATCGCATTCAGAATTACCTAAAATCGTATCCGGGGGTTCTCAGCGATCTTTCCGATGTCACCAAGCCCGACAAATTTATGGACTATAAACTTAAGACCATGACAGAGGAAGGTAAGGTCTACGGTGTTCCATTCGATAGCGGCGCCGCATGTGTGTTTTACCGTACAGACTTGATTGAACAGGCAGGTTACAAGGCTTCCGACATGGAAAACCTCACCTGGGACAAATTTATTGAAATCGGCAAAGCGGTAAAAGCAAAAACGGGCAAAGCTATGCTCTATATTGACCCGAGCGATCTTGGGCTTATCCGCATGTTGATGCAGTCTGCGGGCAAGTGGTACGTCGATGCCGACGGAAAAGCCGACATTGCCAACAATGCCGCACTCAAAGAAGCGCTTACCATTTATAAAAAAATGGAGTCGGAGGGAATCACCATCACTACTTCCGGTTGGGATGCTGGGGTATCGGCGGTGAATGAAAGCAAAGTTGCCACTGCCGTTCAAGGGTGCTGGTATGCATCCAGTATCAAAAAAGCTGCAGATCAGTCCGGCAAATGGGCGGTTGCTCCTTTCCCAAAAATGTCCAATGTTTCCGGTGCTGTAAATGCAAGTAACTGTGGCGGCGCAAGCTGGTATGTAATTGATAAGGTTCCCGGAAAAGATACCGCTAAAGACTTTTTGAGCAAGACTTTCGCTTCCGATACGGAACTGCTCGATAACCTGTGTAAAGATATCAGCCTTGTCAATACCTATAAGGACGTTGCTTCCGGGAAGAACGTTAATACACCCGATGCTTTTTTCAGCAGCCAACCGATTTATAAGAACTGGAATGACTGGACTCAGAACATTCCGGCGGTAAATTATGGCACATCCACCTATGATATCGAAAGCAAAATGACCGAAGCGGTTCAGAGCATCATAAATGGAGCTTCTATAGACGACACCTTGAAAAACACCCAAACTGAAGTAGAGGGAATCGTTTCCGCCGCTGGTTAACTAAAATTTAAGTATCTTAAAAAGCGCAGCGGTCATTGCCAGAAATGGCAACGGCCGCTTTTTACAAGGAGGTCTTTCATGTGAGCGGCAATCCTAATACAGTCGCAAAACAAAGGCAAAACCAACCGAACCGGCACTCTTTAGAGAAAAGGCTGAACCGCTGGGGCTGGATTTTTGTCTCCCTAAGTATTGTTCTAATTACCATATTCGTATTTATCCCGATGATCGGTGCGCTGATTATGTCCTTCCAAACAGGAAAGGGCGTAAACATGCATTTTGGAGGTCTGACAAATTACATTCGGCTTTTTCACGATCAGACGGTGGGCAAAGCACTTGGAAATACGTTTGTTTACTTAATTTTCCAAGTACCGGTGATGCTCATCCTTGCCCTTATCATCTCCGTACTATTGAATGATAAAAATCTGAAAGGCCGCACTTTTTTCCGTGTTGCAATCTTTCTGCCTTGCATTACTTCTCTGGTTTCCTATTCGCTGATTATGAAGAGTATTTTCTCCAATGACGGTATATTCAATCAAATGCTTGCTAATATCGGACTTTCTCCGATTATGTGGACTACCGACCCTTTTTGGGCAAAAGTGCTTATTATTATATCGATTACCTGGCGCTGGACCGGATACAACATGATTTTTTATCTTTCCGGTATGCAGAATATTGAACCGAGTATCTACGAAGCTGCTGAAATCGACGGAGCCAATTTCTTACAAAAATTAACGCACATGACAATTCCTCTTTTGAAACCGATTATCCTGTTTACCACTATTACATCCACCATAGGCACGCTGCAGCTTTTCGACGAAGTGCAAAATATTACACAGGGCGGACCGGCGAACGGAACGATTACCATTTCGCAGTACATTTACAACCTGTGCTTCAAATACACCCCTAACTTCGGATATGCCGCCGCAGTGGCGTTCATCGTGGTAGCTTTGACTATGCTTCTTTCTATAATACAAATGAAAGTAGGAGGGAAAGAGAATCAATGAAAAAGGCAAATCGAGTGCTGTTAACTTTAAAATATCTTTTTTTAATCATTGCATCGTTTATATCCGTTTTTCCGTTTTTTTGGATGGTCATATCGGCCACAAACAATGCCAGAGAGGTTAACGCCGGGAAATTGACGTTTGGCACACATTTTGCGGAAAACCTTGGGAATCTGTTTCACAGCGGACTTAACTTTGGACCCGCTTTGGGAAACTCGGCGCTTATTGCCGCCATCACCACAGTGCTGGCGCTTCTTATTTCCTCTGTTGCCGGATACGGCTTTGAAATTTTCCGCAATAAAGTGCGTGACCGCGTATTTAATATTTTGCTGCTCTCCATGATGGTGCCGTTTTGCGCATTGATGATTCCGCTGTACCGAATGTTCAGCGCAGCCGGAAAAGCAGGTTTTACCGGCATTGGCCTTAACACTATGTTTTCAGTAATTGTGCCATATATCTGTACCGCTTTTCTAATTTTTTTCTTCCGTCAGAACACAAAAAGTTTTCCGAAGGATATTCTTGAAGCGGCGCGGATTGACGGTCTAAATGAGATGAAAATCTTTACCCATATGTATATGCCGGTTATGAAGTCAACCTATGCTGCGGGCGCCATTATCACTTTTATGACCAGCTG
>DOWI01000249.1:242-3479 GCA_003519645.1 Oscillospiraceae bacterium | reverse complement strand
TGAATATCCACCAGCAGATTGACTTGTTTTTCCGACGTGGGCCGGATGATTTTTTTGCGCGGTGTGTGTGCTTTTTCGCCGGAGAGGACGGCCCGAAGCTCTGCTTCACTGTAGCCGCTGCCCAGCGTATCCAGCCGGATAAACCGCTTCTGATTTTTGCCGCGCAGGGCGAGCGTTTTTCCCGGTTTGATTTCATATCTGGCTTCCCGCAAGAGCTTCAGGAGCGCGTCAAAATCGGCGGGCTTTTGATCTAAAGCCGTGTCTATTGCCATACGCAAAAGCTCCCGGTTGGAGGGCTTTGCCTGATCGCCCAGCCACTTGTTATAGCTCTTGCCGTGCCGCTTCGGATTCTCCACAATGGACAGACAGTTCTCGATGCACAGCGTATCATTCAGCCGCCGCACGGCTCTGGTACTTCCCCAAAAGTTTCGGAACTTCCGTGTGCAGTCGAGGGACGTNNTGATTATGAATGTGGTGTTTGTCAATGTGGGTGCAGACGATGAAAGCATGTTTCCCGTTCGTAAAGCGTCTGGCAAGCTCACAACCGATTCGGTTTGCTTCCTCCGACGTGACCTCGCCGGGGACAAAGGACTGCCGGAGATGATAGGCAATCACATCATCCGCGCCGCGCGTCCTGCCGGTGAGCGCGGCATACTGCCGCTTGGAGAAAAGGAACTCGGCGTCGGCTGTCCGGCTGTCGCATTCATAGCCGGTGATAAGCCTGCCGTAATCCGTTTTCTCTTGGTTTTCTGCGTAATCAATAATATCGCTGATTGCCGTGCCGACATCCCGGCCCTTGCCGGTATGCAGTGGCATCAGCCGCGTTGTTGCCATGAACAAAACCTCCTTCCTGAACTAATAATTGGCGCAGGAGTTTTAATCCCTGCGCCGATTATTGTCGTTATAATGGTTATTTCTTTTTTATCATCCCGGAAACGTACATAATCAATTCCTCTGGTGTGGGAATATCCATTTCCCTTGGAATACTGTTCCAAAACGCTTTGATCTTAGGGTCCGTACTGCACAGACCGTTTATCATTGCAATCTGCATCTGCTTTCTTACATACTCGATTGTTACCCCTTCCCGTTCTGCAATTGTTCTGATGGCATTTTCCGCTATTATCTGTTTCTTTTTATTCAAGTTATCGCTCCTCGCCAGAATAATTTTTTTGTGTTTATCAGAATAACATAGTAAAAATTATGCCGTTTCTTTATTTCTTCCTGTTCCCTCAAGCATAGAAAAATGTATTGCCCGTTATCGGAAAATGGCGGGCAATACGTACAACACATGGATGCAGCGCAGATAAAAAGCAAGGAAGGATACAGCGTATCGCATTTCAGTTCTTGCTATCCTCGCAGGCAGAGCCTGTCCTTAAATTGCCTGTGGCAATTACGCCATCCACGACATTGCCCCGTGATTGCTCAGTATGATTCCTGATAATAACCCTGTTATAAGAAATACAATTCCTTCCGCTTTTTTTAGCGTGGTATAAAGCCCGGTCCACACGGTTACAAAAGTCAATAAACGAATCGTCTGCCTGCGGTATACCCGTTTTCATGCCAATGCTTATAGATAAGTAATGGAAAGAGCCTGTACATGCCTTGATTTTCAAACCTGTGAGAGTTGAAAGAAGAAGCTGTGCCATTTTTACAATATGATCGTTACCTGTATCCGATAGGAAAATTAAAAACTCATCTCCACCAATCCGGCCTATAATATCGGTTTCTCTTTTGAAACAAGTTTTTATGTTATGCGCTACTTGTTTTAGAATATCGTCACCTTTCAAATGACCCAATGTATCGTTGTAACTTTTAAAATAGTCAACATCTATCAAAAGCAAGCCAACATTCTTTTTTTCGCGTTTGCAGAACGCCCAAGCTGTGGAAACGGCTTGTTCCAGACCGTTTCGATTAAGAAGCTGCGTTAAGCTGTCTGTAGTAGCTTCAATCTTCAAATGATTTAGAGTCTCAATTTCATTCGTGGCCGCCTGAATAAAATCATGGGCATTCTTTCTGGAAAGCAAAAACGCACCAACATTTATCAAGACAAGAATAAAAAACGATTCCGGATGTATTTGTTTATAAACGAGTAGCACGGCCACAATGATTGTTGCAGCAAGGAATATCAGAGTTGCGTTCCTATCGGAAAACACGAACAGCAAAAAGGAAAAAAGAAGTAGGACGGAGCAAAGCACAGAAAAGCGGATAGATAGAGCCTCATTTCCAAGCGACGGAACTATTAGCAGAAATGCCGTCATTATGACGATAGGAATAGCGATACCGATTCTCCGACGGTTGTAACCCTTTACCTTATCTCTAATTTGTTGCTCAACATAATTTTTCTTATCCATCACGATATACTCCATTTCAAAGATGCCAATATTCTCGCTTGGTTTTTCTCCTTCACCATATTCGCATTACCAATACGATAAATTATAACTCCAACAATGTGTTTAAGTCAATCTCACCATTACATAAACTAATATTATGAGGTGGTGTTAGCTTGAAGGACAAAAAGCAAATTAACATTGAGGTTGGCACTCGTATCAAGTGCGCAAGGGAAAAAGCAGGATTAACACAGGATCGGTTTTCTGAATTGATCGGAATGGGGCCAAAAAGTGTTTCTGCTCTGGAGCGGGGAACGGTGGGAATATCTCTTTCCACTCTACAGCGTATTTGCCAGGTATTGTCCATCTCCAGCGATGATATTCTGTTCGACAATGATATAGCAGAGAATGATGCGCAGATGTTAACCACGCGCCTTACGCGATTATCTTCGGAACAGTTTGAAATCACCAAAGAGATTTTGAACAAGCTCTTTGAAGCATTTGCAATCTCAGGTAAATAACAAGAAAAGGCGGCCTGCGTAATACGCNNACTTTTCTAACCTGTGATAAAATCTCGAAGCGCGTAGTTTGCGTCTTGCAGTTTCCCAATCAGCCACGCTGCCGCTATCGGGATTCCATATGGACTGATGAGAAATGCCATTACCAGCACTATAATTCCATTCGTAATCGCTCCGGTAATCAGAACCAACACACCGAGGATGCCGAGAATCGTTCCGGCAAGGCCGAGTATGAAAGCGGAACAGTATAGCAGACCAGAGCAAATCCAGACGAGCAGCGTAAGCACCACGACGATGGGAACGGCGAGTATTTTCAATATCAGCCTCATCATATCGGCCTCCTTTTTTATTTTCTGATACTACCATACTGCTCCGAATAATTTTTTGCAAGG
>DOWI01000249.1:0-188 GCA_003519645.1 Oscillospiraceae bacterium | reverse complement strand
TGATTTTGGACGATATCCTCCAAATCCGCGTCGTAAACGCGCCCTGTTTCATGCACCCGTTTTGTGAGCTGGTTTAAGTTGTTGCTGGACCGGCGCAGGAGGGAAACCATCTCCTTCAACTCCGGCAGTTCCAGCCTGATGACATAGCCGTCGATGGAGATTTTGCGGAGATACGCCGCCATATTTTT
>DOWI01000173.1 GCA_003519645.1 Oscillospiraceae bacterium | reverse complement strand
TGGAAACGCTGGACAAGCTTTCGGATTATGCTTCGCAGGTTTCGGAACAGCTTAGACAGATGGTAAGCGATCTTGAAAGCGGAAGGTTGAAGCTGGGCGAGGTTAAAACGGAGTTTAAAAAAGAAGGGGAAGAAAAAGACACAATCACGGTTGACAGCGGTTTCAAAGAGATTGAGGAAAGCTTTACCGATTATCCCACAATGATTTACGACGGGCCGTTCTCGGATCATATCCTGCAGCAGCAACCCAAATTTATCAAAGGCAAAGGACAGGTGTCGGTAGATAAAGCCCTCCAAATTGCAAAAGAGGCAACCGATATTGCAACGCTGAAGCATGCCGGCGATACAAACGGTAACTTGCCGGCTTATGATTTCACATCAGAGACCACGCGGATTTCGGTAACAAAAGCCGGCGGTGTGGTGGAATATTTCCTTGACTCACGACCGGTAGGCGAACCTACCCTTTCAAACGGGGATGCCATAAAGCGGGCAGAAAAAGCTCTTGCGGACATGGGATTCAACCAATTTAAGTATCGATATTATGCTTTGAATAGCGGCGTATTGACTGTAAATTTTGCAGCAACCCAGAACGGTGTTATTTTGTATCCCGACCTAATAAAGGTTGGAATTGCTCTGGATGACGGCAGTGTTGTCTCCTATGATGCAAAGGGGTATATCATGAACCACACCACCCGCGAATTTACGATGGCTAAGGTCTCCGAACAGGAGGCACGTGGAATCCTAAGCAAAAGGCTTACGGTAAAATCCCATGCGATGGCGTGCATTCCCTCAGACAGCCTTTCCGAAACCTTGTGCCACGAATTCCTTTGTGTTGGGGAAAATGATGAACAGGTTCTTGCTTATGTAAATGTGGAAACAGGAATGGAAGAACAGATATTGATTATAATAGAGGATGAAATGGGCGTTCTTGCAATGTAAGATGTTTTGCAGCACTGCCTATGGAAGAAGCGATTGCGGGCCCACAATTACGGCTCGCCAGGTNNTACTGACAAAGCCCGCCGAAACGGCGGGCTTTGTGTATAAAAAATCAAAATATTTAGTAGGGCGGATTCCATATCCGCCCGCATGATAGACATCATATTTAATGATGTAGGGGCGGATGGCTGGTATTAGCTTGTATAATCCTCTAAAAGAGAATTCAGCATTTTTTCATCATAGACCTCAATCCCCTGTCTCAGCCGTTGCTGCTCTTCTTCCGGCAGGGACGATATATACACTTCATAAACCTGATCCGGAGTTGTGACAGGAGGAGTAAAAACAGCAAGCTTATCTTCCCATGATCCAATAATAAATAGCGGCACTGCAGTCGCGGAAGTCGTTGTATTTATGCTTGTTGAAGTTGTTGTCTCTTTGGTAGTCAAAGGGGACGCTTCGGAGGTATCCGGTTGATTAAGCCTGCGGCTAAGCGCCCACACACCAACCGCAAGAATAAGTACACCCGCCGCCGCGATAGCGCCGATTGCCCGCCTGTCCATAATTTAACCAACCTTTCCCGCAAGACGGCATGTTATCAACATCATTACATTTATAAACCGTCACGTAATTATACAACATAATTCTAATATCTCTTTTTATTATTTCCATATTTAAGTATATTTATACACGAATATTCCAATTTCAAGGGGAATCTGTTGGATAATATTACAGAATTGACATTTGACAATTCGTCTATTCTGCTATAAGATAATGATGCGTTTTGAATGGGTCAATATTCCTATGGTATGGCTGAATTCCGCTTTTCTGTGATGAAATTTCGAGTTTGTTAATCAATAATATTCGATCATATAGCAAAGGAGGCGGGTGGAAGAATGAGCACCAACCGAAGCCTAAATACAGGACGTGCTGCCGGACAAAAAACAGCACGGTTTGCTTTAAAGGCATTAAAATCTATCCTGAAATGCTTTGTAACCATTTTTCTCATCGGAACGATCACTGCCAGTATCGTGGGATGCGTAATGGTTGCTTATGTTGTCACCAGTTTTAAAAGTTCAGAAAGCATTCCCGATCTCACCAACATCAATCTCAACGAGAGCAGTATCATCTATGTCAAAAATAATAAAGGCGATTTTGTTGAGGAACAGCGCGTTCAGGGCGCAAACAGCATTTGGAAGAGCTTTGAAAAAATTCCCGCCCACATGCAGCACGCTGTAATCGCGATTGAAGACGAACGATTTGAGACGCATTACGGGGTTGACTGGAAGAGAACCGTTTCGGCCTTTGCCAACCTCCTATTTCATTTTTCGGATAATGAATACGGCGGCTCGACCATAACCCAACAGCTAATCAAAAATCTGACTAAGGATAATGAAACCTCCATCACACGTAAGGTGCGCGAGATTTTTCGCGCCATTAAAATGGAGCGCGCCTATGCGTCAAAGGATCAGATCCTGGAAGCCTACCTCAATATCCTGCCCCTTGGAAGGGTTTCAGGCGTCGGCGCGGCAGCCAACTATTATTTTGCTAAGGAAGTTGAGGATCTGAATGCTGCGGAATGTGCGCTGATTGCGGGGATTACACAGAACCCATCGAAATATAATCCTTATCTGCATCCCGACAACGCCAAACAAAGGCAGCGCACAGTTCTTTATCAAATGTACAAACTGGGATACATCAACGACGAAGAATATAAGCAGGCATACAATCAGGAAATCATTCTTAAAAGCAGCATGCAGATTGTTGATGTGCAGGATTATTATAACGACCGTATCACTGAGGATGTCATCAACGGCCTTATGCAAACATATGGATATTCGAAAGAATATGCTACAAATATGTATTATTACGGCGGTCTTAAGATTTATTCTGCCAAGGATCCTGCACAGCAGTCCAAGGTAGAAGAGATTTTTAAAAACGAAAAGAACTTCCCGAAGCATATAAAAGGCGACAAAGAGGATCCGCAGGCGGGAATCGCCATTATTGATTACAACGGCCGTTTGGTAGCCACTGTAGGCGGCAGAGGGGAAAAAACGGCAAACCGTATTTTTAACCGCTCGATTGATTCCACAAGGCAACCCGGGTCGGCAATGAAACCAATCGCAGTCTATGCGCCTGCAATCAAGTATGGTTTGATCACCTACTCAACGAAATTCGCGGATAAAAAAATCACCTTGAAAGACGGTGGCAAATGGCCACAAAACTATGGAAACTATAAATACCCGTCCATGCCAGTTGAGGAAGCACTCCAGCGTTCACTCAACACCGTTCCCGCCCAGATTATGGAGATGCTGACCCCACAGCGTTCGTTTGATTTTGTCACACAGGATCTGCATATCTCTACACTTGTAAAATCTGTCCGCATGAAGGATGGCATTCATACCGACATTGAATTTTCGCCCCTAACACTCGGCGGTCTCACCTATGGCGTAAAGTGCATTGAAATGGCTGCCGCCTTTCAGGTGTTTGGAAACGGCGGATACTATAACCAACCTTACACCTTCTACAGCGTCGAACGCACAAGCGATTACGGCAACGAGGTTCTTCTGCAAAATGAGCCCAAAAATGACCAGGCGCTTGATGAGGATACAGCCTACGTCATGAACCGCCTTCTTCAGAGAGTTGTCAGCGGACCTCACGGTACTGCTACAACTCAAAAAATCAAAAACCTTGAAACCTTCGGCAAAACCGGTACCACCAACGACGATAAAGACTATTATTTTGTAGGCGGTACGCCTTATTATGTGGGAGCCTGCTGGTTCGGTTACGATAACAATCAAGAGATGGTGTCATCCCAAAGGTCGTATGCCAAATCTCTATGGAAAAAATCTATGGATGCGTTGCATTCCGGCCTACCCAAAAAAACATTTGATAAAAAGGGGAATACGGTGGAAAAATACTATGATTACACCACCGGTAAGTTAGCCACAGAAGGTTGCCCCAAAAAAACGCTCGGTGTCTACAAGCCCGAGTTTCTGCCCGGCGTATGCACTGCCCATGGCGGTGGAGGAGATACAGCCGACTCAGAATAAACGAATCCGTTTTATAATAGGAGGTGGTGCAAAATAAATATGCACCACCTCCTATGCTCCTATTTCATCCCAATGTCTTACAATCAAAACATTCCCGAAACATCATCCACAAGGTCTCCAACATTGCGAAGTGCCTTGACAGCATTAATATTAATGTATCGATGTATAGAGGGCTTTTGCTTGAAGCATGCCCTCCGCTCATGCCGCGGGGCACCTTCTTTCTGACGCTAGAAATAAGGCAAAGAACGTCGGGGAGGCGTTTCGATTCGCCTCCCC
>DOWI01000400.1:4517-4679 GCA_003519645.1 Oscillospiraceae bacterium | reverse complement strand
CAAGCATGGCGAGCTCGTTGAAAGGGGATACCGGGGTGTATGGAGAGAACCCATGATGCCCGGCAAGTATGCGTTTAACACTTATGCGGGAAAGATCGTCATGGTACCTACGACGAATATCATATTGAAATGGATCAGTGATCAGACCGGATCCCATATGTT
>DOWI01000400.1:1164-4485 GCA_003519645.1 Oscillospiraceae bacterium | reverse complement strand
CCTTTGTCGGTCGTGATGCATATCGACTACAAAAAGGCGCCTCTGGTCATTCAGAGGTTCGGCGATATAAAAATGCTTGTCGATCAGACGTTGGATCCGATGGTCTCCGCCTATTTCAAAAATATTGGCCAGACCAAGACGCTGATCCAGATCATTCAGGAGAGGAATGAGATCCAGGCCCATTCTTCCAGTGAAATGAAGTTGAAATTTGAGCATTACAATCTGGAGCTTGAGGAAGTACTGATCGGTACCCCCGAGGCGTCGAAGAATGACAATAAAATAGAAGTGATCCTTACCCAGCTTCGGGAGCGCCAGATCGCAATAGAACAGATCGAAACCTATTCTGAGCAGCAAAAGGCCGCCGCAAAGGAGAGGGAACTGCGGGAAGCGGAGTCGAAGGCGGAGCAGCAAAGGGTCCTCACCGAATCCGATATCAATATTCAGATCCAGACCAACCAGGGGAAGGCGGAGTTCCAGAGGTCCCTGCAGGAGGCTTCCAAGATCAAGGCCATCGCGGAGGCGGAGGCGGAAAGAGAAGCCAAAGTCGGTATCGGCAAGGCTCTTGCTGTCGAAGAGCAGGTCAAGGCATACGGTGGTTCGCAATACCAGGTCATTCAGGACGTTATGGGCAAGTTTACCGACGCAATCGCAAAATCCAAGGTAGACATTGTTCCGAAGACGGTTATGACCATGGGATCGGGTCAGGGGCAGGGTCAGGGCAGTTCGATCAACGCTTTCGAAATGCTGCTTAACCTTCTGATCAGTGAAAAATTGGGCGCCGATTTACCTGCCGGTAAAAGTGCCAAGCCGGAGGATGACCGCGTCAAGGAAATCAAGGATTCCATTCTGAATACGCTGAAACAGGTTGAGATCATGAAGACGGTAGATCCGAAGAAGAAAACGGAGCCGAATAAAAACGCAAAAATAGACGGAAAGGCGGACATGCGATAAACACAAAGAAGAGCGCAGCGACAAAGGAAAAGCCTGACGTCAGGGAATAACACAATTGCATTGCGCAGAAAATCGCGCGGGAAACATTTCAGCCCATCCTATCGGTGCGCTTTTTTTTGACAATATTTCCTTCGAGGTCATGCCGGGCGAAATTTTCGGAATGATCGGGCCCAACGGAGCGGGGAAGACTTCCATCATGGAATGTCTGGAAGGTCTGAACAAATCGTGCACCGGTCATATCAGAGTGTCGGGAATCGATCCGGGAAACCGCAAGGAGCTGTACGATCATATCGGCGTTCAGCTGCAGGAGGCATCTTTTCCGGATATGATGAAAGTGGAGGAGCTTTGCCGGCTGTTTTCAAGTTTTTATAAAATCCAACCGACTATCGTGTTCTTTTGGAACGTTTTGGGTTGGACGATAAGAAAAAGTCTTATATCAAGAGATTATCCGGAGGAGAAAGGCAAAAGGTGTCGATTATTGCGGCTCTGATTGCCAACCCGCAGATCATTTTTTTGGATGAGCTCACTACCGGGCTCGATCCTCAGGCGCGTATCGATATGTGGGAGCTGATCAAATCCCTGCGCAGGGACGGTAAAACCATTCTCATGACCACACACTATATGGAAGAAGCGGAGAATCTTTGTGACCGGGTCTGCATTATGGTAAAGGGGAAAATTGTGGCAATGGGGACAATAGCAGAACTGATCGAGCAGGCCGGTATCGGCCAGAAAATTACATTTTCTTCTCCAGACGCCGCAAAGGCGGATTTCATGAATATCGATCATATGATGGATGTCAATATTCACGATGGTGTCGTCGAGTTATATGGCATCGGAAAAAATCTGCTGCGTGACGTAACCATCTATCTGACCGAACACCATATTGCCTTTGAAGATTTGTCGAATAAAAATCCCGGATTGGAAGATGTCTTTCTGAAACTGACGGGACGCAAACAGGAGGAATCGGTATGAGAGCTTTTCTCGCCATGACTTTCACAGAACTGAAATTGTCTATGCGTACATATGTCTATGCGTTTTTTGCCTTTGTCTTTCCTCCCATGATGCTTCTGCTGTTTGGCGGCATATACGGGAATACCCCGAGCGAGTTCTATAATGGGCACTGTGCCGTAGACGTGTTTACGCCCGCTTATATCGGAATGATCCTGGCGGTTTCCGGCATTATGGGACTGCCGCTTGGTCTGGCCGAATACCGTCAGCAAAAAGTTCTGAAAAGATACAAGGCTACGCCAATCGGTACCGGGACCATTATGATTCCTCAACTTCTGGTCAATGGATTCATGAGCATTGCCGGCATGGCCATACTGGTTATTGTGGGGAGGATTGTATTCGAACTTCATTTCTGGGGGAACGCATTTCATTTTATCGCAGCCTTTCTCTTATCGATGGCCAGTATTTTTTCCATCGGGTTTGTTATCTCCGCCACCGCTTCCAACAGCCGCACAGCTACCGCCATTTCCTATCTGGTCTATTTTCCGATGCTGTTTCTTTCGGGAGCGACGATTCCGCTTCAGATTATGCCCAAAGCCGTGAAGACGATAGCAAAATTCCTCCCGTTGACTTATTGTGTTGAAATCCTGCAGGGCACCTGGATGGGAGATCCCATTGGTGATTTTATTACCCCGATCCTTATTTTGCTGGCAGTAGCGGGAATTTGCATAGGGTGCTCCATCCGGTTTTTCCGGTGGGAATAAATGTTTTCTTATATGCTCATTACTTAACTGGTTATATGATTTTCCAAACTGAGAGGTTGGACTATGAGAAAGAAATGGAGAGGTATAATCCCCGTTGATGACATGCGTGCCGCAGTCTTCTATGACGACGATCCGGTCCGCCAACCTGTCGATGAAATACCGGTCATGGGAAACAAAGAGAAGCGTCCCGTCGAATTCCGCCAGGGTTTCCTCCAGAACCTCCCGGGATCTTTTCCAGACGCTTTCCAGCTCCTTCGCCTTTCTGAACATTTTCAAATTGTTGCCACTCAGTTCAATCATTTTTCTTCCCTCCATCAAACGCATACTGGACGCAAAAAATCCCAAAGCCTATAAGCCTTGGGATCCGTCCATACCGATCATTATGCTGTTATTTTCTTTCCTGTTCGTCCTGCAGTGCCTTTTTATTTTTCCGTTATTTTCGCCTGACAGCAGAATCTATAGGATCTAAATCGGATATCCATCCTCCATTTTTTTGTTGCAGGAAAATCTGGAGAAAAGTAGAATCATTAATCAGTGGAGTTGCGATTGAAAAAGTTGAAGATAAAAAGGATAAAGAGAAAGGTTTGAAGCAAATCAGGTATCACGTATACACAAAGCATAGGAACAAATGAAACATCAGAGCGTAAATTCCCATCAG
>DOWI01000400.1:0-1136 GCA_003519645.1 Oscillospiraceae bacterium | reverse complement strand
GTCCCGCGGAATCACGCAATGCCATTAATCTTTTACGAATGATAGGTTTTGACAGCGGCATTGTGGAGAATGCCCACGAGCGGGCCAACCGCTATATAAAGGAAGGGGTGTGGAGATGACAATGCTTGATTGCCATATTCATATTGAGCGAGGCAAATATACTATGGATTGGATTAACCAATTCGTCCAAACAGCCAAGGAAAGGAAACTTGATGAAATCTGGCTGTTAGAGCATTGCTACCGTTTTCGTGAGTTTGTTTCCATGTACGATGATGTTTGCGCGTACAGCGATTACATTGACAAATGGTTCCACAGAAAAGCTGGAGTGTTGGATTTGTCCGACTACTTGCATCTGGTCGAAAAAGTCAGACAAAAAGACAACGGTATCAAGATTAAGTTCGGCTTAGAGGTTTGCTATTTCAAAGAGTTCGAGAATTTAGTCTACCAAAATACAAAAGATTCCGGGCTCGATTTCCTGGTCGGCAGCGTTCACTTTATCGATGGCTTTGCCTACGACCACCAACCGGAGCATTGGCAGGGCGTCGATGTCGATAAAGCATATCGCCGTTATTTTGAAATAAGTGTTGACCTTGCTAACAGCAGCATATACAGTGGCATAGCGCATCCTGACTGCATTAAGCTATTTGGCCATAAGCCATCATTTCCCCTTACCGAATATTATGACCAGCTTGCTTCCGCTCTGGCGGAAAATAATATGTACGCTGAACAGAACAGTGGCTCATACAGACGGTTTCCTGAAACAGCGGAACTTGGCATGGCTGAGGGTTTGATAAAGTCCCTCAGGTCGCATAACGTAAAGATACAAACTGCGTCCGACGCGCATTGCCCGGAGGATGTAGGGCTGTATATAGCTGAACTTGAAAAGATGGCAACCTTATAAGGAGGATTATTTTTATGACTGGAAATAACGCAATTTTGGGAGCAGTAAAAAGCTCAGACGGGATAGCGGGATACTGTTTTATAAAACCCGTTGTTTGATTTCATCAGTCCGAAATAAGGACTGAAAGTGCCGCCGGGAAGCTTAAAAAGCTCTAAAAATTATATGAAAACCTATTGACAATATGCCTTCAAGCCTTTATAGTTAGTTACACGAGTAATCAACCAATGAAGTATAT
>DOWI01000189.1 GCA_003519645.1 Oscillospiraceae bacterium | reverse complement strand
AGAGAAACCGATATTATAGGCCGAATCGGCGGGGATGAGTTCTTAATTTTCCTTCAGGATATAGATAACGACCACATTGTAGAAATGGCACAGAATCTCCTTTCATCACTTTCCAGCTTTAAAGTTAAGGCATGCCCAGGATCATATAAATGCTTATCCGTAAGCATAGGAATCGAAACTGGTATACCACAGACAGGCGATTCGCTAAAAGAGTTTTATAATCGTGCGGACATGGCTTTATATCATGCCAAAAAAAGTGGAAGAAACTGCATTTCATACGACAATGTCATTATCAAAAATCCAAATGAGCGTGTATGGCAAAATGAATCATCCGCTCTTAAAAACTTGGTTGCAGAATGTGCACGCAAATGAGAAATAGACTGTATATATACTATTCTTAAAATTGAAGCGATGGCCCGAGTGGATTTATGCAAAGGCCCCGCTTCGATTTTTTGTTTTGAAGTACCATAGCATGTCGTGGCAATACCGATTGCACTGCAAAGCGAATTTCCTGGAATCCGCACTTGATCGAGCCGATTTTTTCAAGAGTCGGGATGGAAACCGTTCGTCTGTTTCCGAGCTTTTCGTTGATGATGTTGGTAGATACAACATAAAAAGTCCACTGCTCTAATTTTAACGGAGTACATTTGGCATCATAATTATAATAACAAACACAAGCAAATATTATCAAACCAGTTGTAAACCTACAAATTTTATAGTATACTTGAATGTGAATTTTTATAGCTATCAGAAGCTCGATGAGGTGAAAAAATGAGCGATATTATCAATGACAATTGGATTAATATTGATGAAGCAGCTACCTATTTAGGGGTAAAGCCTGTTACAGTAAGGGACTGGATAAGAAAAGACAAAGGAATCCCTGCCCACAAAATAGGAAAGCAGTGGAAATTCAAGATCTCAGAGCTTGATAATTGGGTAAAAAGCGGAAAAAGTGCTATGGAATAAACACCATAGATTTGATGAAAACGTAAATCACACAAATTAGAATGGAGATTAAAAGAGGATTATGGCCGTGAAAAAATCAGAATTGTATTCCCTTTTGTGGGAGGCTTGCAATAAATTAAGGGGCGGCGTTGAACCAGCTCGGTATAAAGATTATGTGCTTGTGTTGTTGTTCTTTAAGTATGTATCGGACAGGTATAAAGGGCAGCCGTTTGCGGAGTTTAAAATCAGTAACGGTGCATCTTTTGATGATTTAGTCAAAGCAAAAGGAAAGAGTGATGTTGGAGAACGTGTAGACAAAATTATCCAGAAATTCTTGGAGGATAACAAGCTGCAAGGCTCACTTCCTGATGTCAGCTTTAATAATCCGGATGAGTTGGGTTCCGGCAAGGAATTGGTGGACAAGGTATCCGGCTTAATTGCCGTATTCCAGAATCAGGCGATTGACTTCAAGAATAACAGAGCGAGCGGCGATGATATCATCGGGGATGCTTATGAATACTTTATGATGAAATTTGCCCAGGAATCTGGCAAGAGCAAGGGACAGTTCTACACGCCGAGTGAGGTTTCCCGTATTATTGCAAGACTGATCGGGATTGGCAACATCAAGCAGACACCAACAAAGAAATGGACCTTGTACGATCCTGCGGCAGGTAGCGGCAGCCTACTGATTCGTGCCGCAGATGAAGCGCCGGTAGATGAAAATGGCGATTCAATTGTAACCATTTTCGGGCAAGAGAAAGATAACGCTACAGCGGGCTTAGCAAGAATGAATTTGATTCTCCACCAAAAAGGTACAGGTGAAATTAAAAAAGGCAACACCCTGGCTTCCCCCGCTTTTACAGACGATTTTGGAGAGCTCAAAAAGTTTGACTTTATTGTCATGAATCCCCCCTTCTCGGACAAATCATGGAGCGATGGTATCAAAACAACAGAAGATAAATATAAACGTTTTGACGGATACGGCATTCCTCCCGAAAAGAATGGAGACTATGCCTGGTTTTTACACGTTCTGAAATCACTTGACAGCAATGGCAAAGCAGGCATCATCATGCCTCACGGCATATTGTTCAGAGGTAATTCTGAAGAAACAATCCGCATTGCAATTCTTAAGAAACGATATATTAAAGGCATTGTCAGCCTTCCGGCAAATCTCTTTTACGGCACTGGCATCCCCGCCTGCATTGTTATTATTGACAAAGAGAATGCGGATACAAGAGAGGGAATTTTCTTAATAGATGCCAGCCGTGGTTTTAAGAAGGATGGCAATAAGAACAGACTGCGTGAGCAGGATATTGAGAAGATTGTCCGAACCTTTAATAACCAAGAAACAATCGAAGGCTATTCCCGTTTTGTGAAATACACAGATATTCTGGAGAAAAATGCCGGCAATTTGAATGTACCCCGTTACATACAAAAGATTGATGATACATTGCCGCAGAATATTGCCGCACACTTGAAAGGCGGTATTCCGGGAACGGATATTGACTCGCTTAAGAGACTTTGGAATATTTCTCCGGCTTTGAAACAAAAAATCTTCACTTGCACGGACGAGCGGCAAAATATTTACCATCTTGCCCTCCCCACTGAAAATATAGAGGAAGCTATCCGGCAGGACGTCAATGTGCAAAACGAGAAAAGAAACGAAGTCGATACAATTTTTACACAATGGCGTGATGAAGTCAAAAGCATTCTGCTGAATATTGACAGTGAAACGAACCCTAAGCAACTTATTCGCACCATCTCCTCCATTCTTTTGGATGCATATAAACCAGCGCTGCTTCTTGACAATTATGACGTTTACGACTGCCTGATGAATTACTGGAATGCAAAGCTGCAGGATGATGTATATGCTATTAAAGCTGATGGCTATGAGGCCGGCAGAGAAATTGAGTACGAGTACGCACAGATAAAAGTCAAAGATGAGAGCGGCGAAACTGTTTCCGTAGATGATATTTCTAAAGTGAAATCCTTTGATGGTGTTTTAATCCCGAGAGAAATTATTGAGACAGCATATTTTCCAGAAGAACTGGCTGCCATCAATGTTTTAACGGAACAGTCTGCAGCTTTGGAAGCCGAATTGGATGAAATGCGTGAGGAAGAATCCGGTGACGACGGGTTGCTCAAGGAAGTACTCAATGACAATGGAGATGGCATCCCGAAGGCGAATCTTAACAAGCGGCTGAAGGAGCTGGAAGGCAAGAAGACTTCCGTGGCTATGGATGCTATGACAAAGCTGGTGACTCTCTTTGATGAGGGGAAAACTGACGAGATGGAGGCGCTCATCCAAAGGACTCCGGAATTGTCTGACTTTGATATCAGAAATAAAAACGGCTCTTTCGGAAAGGCCAAGCTGAAAGCGGCATTAAAGCTTGCTATGGATTCCGCTGTTGTTCCCGAGATTTATAGAGAAGAGTACGATGCTTTGCTTGCGTATCAGGCTAAAATGATAGAGAAAGAAGAAACGGACAAAGCCATAAAAGAAGCGCAAAAGGCTCTTGATGACAAGGTGCAAATAAAATACGAAGAGCTTACTGTGGAGGAAATCAAGCATCTACTCTTTGATGTGAAGTGGATGGCAAAACTTGAAGCGGATATTAGAGACGAGATTGAACAGGTGCTGAATGCTATGTCCTCCAAAGTGCTGCTCATTGCAAAACGCTACGAGCATACACTTGGAGAAATTGAAGAAAAAACAGAAAAATCAAGAAAAGCGGTCATGGAAGCTTTGGAGAGGATGGGATACAAATGGTAACTTATCCGAAGGATTGGACACCTATGCAGCTAAAAGATTTAGGTTGTATTCAGATGTGCCGCCGAATCTTTCAAAGCCAGACTAAAGAATATGGAGCTATTCCTTTTTATAAAATCAGCACTTTTGGGAAAAAAGCAGATGCTTATATTTCACAGGATTTATACGAGAAATACAAGGCACTGTATCCTTATCCGGAAAAAGATGATGTTCTTATTTCCGCAGCTGGAACGGTAGGTAAAACTGTTATTTTTGATGGAAAGGATTCGTATTTTCAAGATTCTAATATAGTGTGGCTAAAAGTTAATAAAGATGTAGTTGACCGCAAATTTTTGTGGTGGTTTTATCGTTCTTATCCGTGGGAGGCACTAGAAGGCACAACTATACAGAGATTGTATAACAGTATCATACTTGATACAAATATAAATCTACCTTCAATTCCTGAACAAAAGGAAATCGCTCAAACACTTTCACAGTTTGACACCTACATTAATGACCTTTCCGAGTTGATTGAAAAGAAAAAGGGCATTCGAGATGGTGCACTGGAGGATTTGATTAGCGGCAGGACAAGGCTTGATGGATTTCATGATGATTGGGTAAAGGTGTCTTTCAATCAGGTTATTGTTCCTAAGGCAAGGATCGGGTGGCAAGGTCTCAAAAAGCATGAGTATTTGCGAAGTGGGTACAGCTATTTAATTAGTGGCACAGATTTTAAGGATGGGACAATTACCTTAAATAATATATCGTATGTTTCTAAAGAACGATATGATATGGATGTAAATATTCAAGTCACAGAGAATGATGTGCTTGTTACAAAAGATGGTACGATAGGAAAAGTCGCAATGGTCCCTGCCTTAAGCAAACCAGCTACATTGAATAGTGGGGTATTTGTTTTTAGAACGGAGCCGCAACTTGCACCTGCTTTCCTTTATAGGGTGCTTATATCGTCTGTATTCAAAGAGTTTATTGATATTCTGTCAGCAGGTTCCACTATAAAGCATTTGTACCAAAAGGATTTGAAGAACTTTAAGTTTGAGATGCCCAAAGATATTAAAGAGCAAAGAGCAATCTCCGCTGTACTGACAGCAATGGACAAAGAAATTGAAAGCTTGGAAGCTGAACGAGAAAAAATGATACAAATCCGTGAGGGCGCAATGGACGATCTCTTAACAGGCCGCGTGCGCCTGACTGTATAAGGAGGAAACAAGATGGCAACGGTTGATGCTGAGAAAAAATTGCAGAATAGAGTTCTTCACTGGCTGGTTGATGACCTTGGCTACACCTATCTCGGCAATCTGGAGGATATCGATAACACACCTGTCAAGGAAGAGCTGCTGAAAGCGAATCTGAAAAAGCGCGGGTATGGCGATGACCAGATTAAGATTGCCATCAATGAACTCATAAGCAAGATCAATAACCAGGCTGATTCGCTTTATGAGATTAACCAGAAGGTTTATTCTCTCCTTCGCTACGGTCGGCAGGGAACGAAAGATGCCAATGGACATCGCCAGACCGTGCATTATATCGATTGGGATTTGGATCATATCGACAATAATGATTTTGCCGTAGCGGAGGAAGTGTCCGTCCTTCGATATGACAAAGTAACAAGAAAGCGGCCTGATTTGGTATTGTACGTTAACGGCATCGCTATGGGTGTATTTGAGTTGAAGAGTTCCTATGTCAGCTCGGGCAAGGGCATTCGACAAATGTTAACGAATCAGAAAAAGGAAAACATACTCAATTTTTTTGGCGCCGCACAGCTTTTATTTGCAGGAAATGAAGCTGAAGGATTGCTCTATGGTACGATCAACACACCAGAAAAGTACTACCTTAAATGGAAAGAAGATAAAAAGGCGACGGACGCCTTGTCTGAAAAAATTAAAATGCTGC
>DOWI01000401.1:2299-2515 GCA_003519645.1 Oscillospiraceae bacterium | reverse complement strand
ATCAAATCGTGCTTTAAAATACTATCCTAACTATAGCACGAGCTTACCTGTTTGTAAAGCTTTTTTTCATAAAAATTTAAAGATTTTTTCGACAAGTTTTTAACTTTTGCAAAAAATGAGTTGACAATTTTAAAATGCTATGATATTATATAAAAGTTGTCGGCAGTGTAATATAAGTGCAGATAATTAATATAATGCGAGAGTGGCGGAATTGGC
>DOWI01000401.1:0-2245 GCA_003519645.1 Oscillospiraceae bacterium | reverse complement strand
TAAAAAGAAACTCCTTTATGAAAATACGAGGGAATCGATTGCTTATTAACTGCTTTTTCGGTATAATAATAAGAACGTCAGCGAAAAGGGGTTATTTTATGGAGAACCAGACAGTCAGGACCCGTTTTGCACCAAGCCCGACAGGGTTTATGCATGTTGGCAACCTGCGTACAGCTTTATATGAATATTTAATTGCAAAATCCATGGGCGGAACCTTCATTTTACGTATTGAAGACACGGATCAGGAACGTTATGTAAAAGGTGCCACCGATGTGATTTATCATACTTTACAGCAGGTGGGCTTACAACATGATGAAGGACCGGATATCGGCGGCAAATACGGGCCTTATGTACAGAGTAAACGAAAAGATATTTATTTACCGTATGCACAGCAGCTGGTGAAAGAGGGAAAAGCTTATTACTGCTTTTGCTCCAAAGAGCGTTTGGATTCTCTTCATGATGCAAACGGTATCGGTGGTTATGATCGGCATTGCCGGAACTTGCCGCAGGAGCAGGTGGACAAACTCCTGCAATCCGGAACACCGTGGGTGATCCGCCAAAAGATGCCGATTGAGGGCAGCACGACTTTTACTGACAGCGTTTTTGGTGACATCACGATTGAAAACAGTGAACTGGAGGACCAAGTCCTGATTAAGTCGGACGGTTATCCAACTTATAATTTTGCAAATGTTGTTGATGATCATTTAATGCATATCACACATGTTGTTCGAGGCTGTGAGTATTTGACCAGTACACCGAAATATAACCTTTTATATGAAGCTTTTGGTTGGGAAATCCCGACTTATGTGCATTTACCGTTGATTATGGGGCGCAATGCCGATGGAAGCACCAGCAAACTCAGCAAACGGCATGGCTCTACCGGTTTTGAGGATCTGGTAAAAGAAGGCTACCTGCCGGAAGCAATTATTAACTATATTGCCCTGCTTGGCTGGGCTCCAAAGGACAATCAGGAGCTTTTTACCTTACAGGAGTTGGTGCAAAACTTCAATATCCATGGCATCAGCAAAAGTCCGGCTATTTTTGATTATGATAAGTTGACATGGATGAACGGCGAGTATATCAAAAAAATGCCGCAGCAGGAATTTATTGAAAAAGCAATGCCCTATTTCCAAGAAGTATTCGGAAATGCGGAAAAGGACTGGACCGTGCTGGCAGATGTCCTGCAGCCGCGGGTACTGAAAATGCCGGATATTCCGGGCCTTATCCGCTTTTTCAAAGAACTTCCGGATTATGGAGCCGATCTGTTTATTAATAAAAAAAGTAAAGCAACCCTTGAAAATGCTCCGGTCATGTTGGAAGCAGCCATTGAAGATTTGGCGACACTCGATGACTGGAGTGTGCCGTCTCTTCATGAAAACTTGCTGGGACTTGCGAAAGAACTGGGCGTGAAAAACGGAACTTTACTTTGGCCGGTGCGTATTGCAGCAGCTGGGCAGAAAGTGGCGCCGGGCGGAGCAATGGAAATACTCTCCCTTCTCGGGAAAAAAGAATCGCTGTACCGACTGAAAGCTGGACTGGATAAAGTCAAAAAATAAATAGAAAAGAAGAGGCATGAAAATAAGATGAACGAAACGAACGGAAAAACGTCTGCGCCTGAGGATGGCAGCGGTAACTTTATTCATACGTTTGTTGCAGAAGATCTCGCAGAAAACGGTCGATTTGCCGGACAGCGTGTTCATACCCGTTTTCCTCCGGAACCGAACGGATACCTTCACATTGGCCATGCGAAAGCGATCTGTATTGATTTCGGCACAGCTGAGAAATTCGGCGGCCTGTGCAATTTACGGATGGATGATACGAATCCGACAAAAGAGGACACCGAATATGTGGATGCCATCAAGGAAGATATTCACTGGCTTGGCTTTGACTGGGGTGACCACTTTCATTATGCTTCAGATTACTTTGACAAAATGTATGAATTAGCGGTCCAATTCATTCAAAAAGGATTTGCTTATGTTTGCGAACTTTCACCGGAACAGATGCACGATAACCGCGGCGATCTTACTCATCCGGCGGTCAGTCCTTACCGTGACCGTCCTATTGCAGAAAGTCTGGACTTGTTTGCCCGCATGAAAGCAGGGGAGTTTGAGGATGGCCGCATGACGCTCCGCGCAAAAATTGACCTTGCTTCCGGTAACTTTAATCTGCGCGATCCGGTCCTTTACAGGATTAATCATATGAAACACCATAGATTGGGCGATAAATGGTGCATCTATCCCATGTA
>DOWI01000415.1 GCA_003519645.1 Oscillospiraceae bacterium | reverse complement strand
GATCTCAAATTCCTCACAGAGAATGGGAATATACTCGGCAAGCTCCCCCATCATTTCGGTGCCGGTAAACCCTGCCCCAACGACAAAGAAGGATAAGAGCTTTTTCTTTTCCTCAGGATTGATTTCGCGGGATGCCCTGCGAAAGCAGTCGTGGATATGATCTCTTAACACAACCGCATCATCATAGGACCAGAGCTTATAGGCATATTCCTGAGCGCCGGGCACTCCGAAAAATGTCGGCTTTGATCCGGCAGCAACAACAAGATAGTCATAAGCATAGCTGTCCTTCAATCCAACCGCTTTTTTATTTGCAAAATCAATATCCTGAATAACATCAAGCCTGACCTTGACCTTTCTACCTGCAAAGATCTTTTTCAAGCTGAGTTTTATGCTGTCTTCCTCCACACGGTTAGCGGCAACCTCGTGTAATTCTGTCAGCATGGTATGAAAAGGATTTTTATCAACGATCGTGATACTGACATCCTCATTTTTCTTGAATCTCTTGGCAAGTTTTTTGGCAGTTAATACGCCGGCATATCCTGCGCCGATAATTAAAATGTTCATTATTATATGAATCCCCTTAAACAATTCACCTTGTAAATTGTTTCTTTCACATTATTAGAAATCCTTTACATAAATTATATAGTTATACGATGAACTAGTCAATTAATTTATTGATAAGATATTCCAGTTAACTCATACTATTTTTGTATGAGTTAACTTATTTTTAAAAAAATTTGATCACTTTCTTAATATTGTGAATTAAATGTAATACTAATGATATAATTGACTGATAGAAGCAATTGCAGAAGAATTTTATTAGCTTATGCTCGGCTTTGTTTAAAATTCGGAATTTTGAGCCGATACTATTATTATTAGAACGTAACAAATTTCGAATCTATTTGCAAAGTGGAAGGGATGACACAAGGCTTGAAAATACATATCAAACAGCTGGACAGACAAAGCCGCAGACACAGACGGCAGTCAGCAGAATTGTTGGCAGAAAACCCGGAGCTATGGCCGGCGATGGAAATCGCCCGCTCTGTGGTAAATACTCTGCTTGCCCCCAACAGAGTCTGCCTTTGCGCTTTGGATGAAAAAGACACGGTGATTGGGCTGGTGGGCGGATTGCCGGATTATGACGGTGTCGTATGGGAGCTGCACCCCCTCGTGATTAAAAAAACGCATCGGGGGCACGGCCTCGGCCGCAGGCTGGTTAAGGCACTTGAAAAGGAAGCTTCTTTACGTGGAGCGTTAACCATGATTCTGGGTACCGATGATCTAACCGGATCAACAAGCCTTTCAAATGTTGATTTGTTTGATAACACCGGAGGTAGGATTGCTAATATTGTGTGTCGTGAACGCCATTCCTATGAATTTTATTTAAAATGCGGGTACAGCATCATCGGAGTGATACCGAATGCCAACGGAATTGGAAAGCCTGATATCCTTATGGGTAAAAGCATCGCAAAAAAGCAAAGAAGAGGAAGAGCGCCGCTCACAACACTCGAGGGTGGAAAATCTTGAAAAAGGGGCTGATACACGATTATAAATTGTGTATCAGCCCTTTTTTATAACGATATCAATTACATTTTGAATATCCGCACTCGCGGCAAATGACGCATCCGCCCTCGTGTTCAACCCTTGCTCCGCATTCGGGACATACCCGCAGCTGGGAGCTGACGAGGTCAGCGAATTTGGGTTCACTCTTTGATATTACCTCAGCAGCCTGAACGCCAACCTCTTTAAATCCGTTTGACGCTACCACCTTTTCAATCACACGCGCAATCGCATCGGGACAGGAGGTGCACTTCATGCCTTTCTGGCGTATGGTAGACGGACAGCGGATCCCCCGGAGCTGGCTGGTGATGGTTTTCACATCGATTCCCGAACGAAATGCAACCGACACCAGTCTTGCGGTCGCCTCAGACTGGGAGGGACAGCCACCCGCCTTGCCGGTGTTGGTAAACACCTCACAAATGCCGTGCTCGTCATAATTGACCGTAATATATAAATTACCGCAGCCTATGGACATTTTTTCGGTGATACCCTGGGTCACGTCGGGGCGAGGGCGGGGTGTTACAACCAATGTGGCATGGACATCCTCTTTTGATTCGGTTTCAGCAGGTTCGCTGCCCTTTTTGGATGCAAGACTCAGCACCTGCGCATCACGACTGCCATCACGATAGCTTGTCACACCCTTGCAGCCCAGCCGGTACGACAGCATGTATACTTCGGCAACATCCTCCACGGTCGCATCATGCGGGAAGTTAACCGTTTTAGAAACTGCATTATCGGTATGGTTCTGGAACGATGCNNCATCAATTCATCGGAATACAGCCCGCGCTTCTCCAGCAGGTCTTGCAGAATGGTGTTGACCTCCAGCATCTCTGTGCGATCCATAACATTTCGGATATAAACATAGGAGAATACAGGCTCCACGCCGGACGACACGCCTGCGATGATTGACAAGGTGCCTGTGGGGGCGATGGTTGTAACGGTGGCGTTCCTGAGCGGCTCACCGTCTTTGTATATACTTTCTTCGAACAGCGGGAAAGCGCCCCGGACCTTGGCGAGCTTGGCGCTTGCCTGCCTTCCCCGATCGGTAATAAACTTCATCAGCTTATCCGCCAGCGCTACAGCCTCTTCCGAATTGTACGGAATGCCAAGGTACAGCAGCAAATCCGCCCAACCCATCACCCCAAGCCCAATCTTGCGGGTCTGGCGGGTTGTGAATGCAATGTTCTCAATGGGATACTTGTTCACGTCAATTACATTATCGAGAAAATGAACCGCCTTGTCCACAGTTGCCGCCAGCTTATCCCAGTCGATCGGCACCTTTTCCCCTTTAAAACGAACCATTTTTACGAGGTTGATTGAACCGAGGTTGCAGCTTTCATACGGCAGAAGCGGCTGCTCCCCGCACGGGTTGGTAGACTCAATTTCGCCCTGTGAGGGCACAACATTATCCCGATTGAGCCGGTCAAGAAAAACAATGCCTGGCTCGCCGTTATGCCATGCCGAGTAAACGATTTTATCAAAAACCTCTTTGGCATTCAGCTTGCCCATTACCTCTTTTGTGCTGGGGTCAACAAGGTCATAATCCTCGTTTGCCTGGACGGCTTTCATAAACGCTTCTGTAATACCAACCGATATGTTAAAATTGGTGATATCGGCATTATCCTTTTTGCAATCAATGAATTGCAGAATGTCGGGATGGTCTACCCGCAAAATGCCCATATTCGCACCACGCCGCGTGCCGCCTTGCTTGACCGCTTCGGTCGCCATGTTGAACACCCGCATAAAGCTGACCGGTCCGCTTGCAACACCGCCTGTGGAGTTGACGGTACTGCCCATAGGGCGAATTCTCGAAAAGGAAAAGCCTGTGCCACCGCCGGATTTGTGAATCAGCGCCGCCTGCTTCACCGCCTCAAAAATATCCTCCATACTGTCTGCAACCGGTAGGACAAAGCAGGCTGAAAGCTGTCCGAGGGGGCGACCCGCATTCATCAGTGTGGGGGAATTCGGCAGAAACTCCAGCTCTGTCATCATCTTGTAAAATTCTTCTTCAACTGCCGCGACATCTGCTTTGGGATTATAGTTTAAATCAGGCACGGCAATGGCACCCGCTACACGACGGAACAAATCCTCCGGTGTTTCATCCGGCTTACCATTCTCCCCTTTTGCAAGATATCGCCGTTCCAGAACAGTCAATGCGTTTTGTGTCAGTTTCATTTTGTTGTTCCCCTCTCATCGGTATGTACATATTAAATAGAATACAGCAATATAATGAATCGCTGAATATAATACTCAATATAAAGTGTCCGTTCGGTTTGTGGATACTATATATTGTATTTCAGGCAGACCACTCTGTCAAGTAAAAAATGCTAAAACAACCGAGATATTATGCTTACATATAAAAAGATGCCCTGTTAATTAAAAGGAATGTTAATTGTGACTGCAAACTACCAAAATTAATCAGCCATCAACCGCTTGTATTGCCTTAAAGCGAATGCTATACTGAGCACAAGAAGGTATCGGCAAAATTCGACAGGAAACGGGTGAGCGTATGCTCGTTAAAATGCGCCTGCGCGCAGCATTATTGCATGTAAAACAGAGAGCCGTAAAGGTTTTGGAGCGGCACTTGTCGGGTGAATCCATGGATTTTCGCCAGGTTTTCGCCATCATTGTCCCCCTGCTTATGGACCAGACTTTTATTATTCTGCTTGCCCTGCTGAATACGGCCATGATAAGCGCATCGGGCGAGGCGGCGGTGGCTGCGGTCGGTATGGTAGATTCGCTGAATATTTTTATCTTTAATGTTTTTATTGCATTGGCAACAGGCGGCACGGTTATTGTTGCACAGTACAGAGGCGCCGGAAATTCGACAGCCTTTTCAAAGGCAGCCGCACAGACTATTGCGGCTGTTTCTCTGATATCGTTCATTATCGGCCTTACAGTATCCGGTTTTCACAGTCAGATATTAAGCTTTTTATTTGGCAAAGCAGAGCAGGCTGTTATAGACAACGCGCGTCTGTATTTAATCGGAAGCAGCATTTCCTACACACTGGTTGGGGTAATCGAGGCGGTTGGCGGCGCTCTTCGCGGCGTCGGCGCTACCAAAGCCACACTTTGGCTGTCTCTGATCAAAAACGGTACCTATGTGTTGTTTAATGTAATTTTCCTCAATGTTCTGAAAATGGGCGTCTGGGGATTGGTATATTCCCTGTTGGCTTCACGGCTTTTGGGAATGGTATGCTCGCTGATTTATATGCGAATGATACATAATACCATTGTATTTCGTTTCAAGGATGTAATCCGACTTGATTTTTCCATGCTGAAGCGCATCCTTTTTATTGGTATTCCCTTTGCCGCCGAGCAGATGTTTTTTAACGGTGGAAAGCTGCTTACCCAGACCTTCATCGTGCTGCTTGGAACAAATGCGCTTACCGTCAATGCGATTTGCAACTCCCTATCCACCCTGCCACAGGTGGGCGTGCTCTCCTGCAACCTCGCCGCTATAACGGTTATTGGACAGTGCATCGGCAACCGGAATTATAATGATGCGCGTAAGTTTGTCCGATCCTTTCTGGTGCTTGGTTCGCTGTCTGTTGTGGTTATAATCCTTATTCTCCTTCCATTTTTACCGTCACTGATCGGTCTTTTTTCGCCTTCTCCCACAATTATTCCTTCAATCAAAATCATCATCTATATCACCTGGGCAGCGACACCGCTTTTATGGCCGGCCAGCTTTATTACTCCATCCGCTCTTCGTGCGGCGGGGGATGCCCGGTTTACACTGATAGCGGCCCTGACTACAATGTGGCTGATCCGTGTCGTACTTGGCTATGTCCTAGGCATTATTTTGCCATTTGGTATCACCGGGGTATGGATTGCCATGATTATTGAGTGGGGTGTGCGCAGTCTGATTTTCCACATAAGGTTTCGAGGGGACAAGTGGCGCAACCACAATCTACTGGGGTAGGTTTCGGTTGTAAGATAAACCGGCTTTCCGCAATCGGAAAGCCGGTTTTAATTTACTGTGCAAATTGATTTTTCAGGCAGCGATTCATTTTTGCAAATGGAATTATAAATTCTACTGTGCCCATTTCACGCCTAAACCATGTGGTTTCGGGTATAATCAGAACCAAGTCGGTATTCGTCAGATAAAATTGCTGCTCCGCTTCAATTTTGGGATTTTGCTTTTGAAGTGCGGTAACAAGTCCCCGTTCGGTAAGCTGGCGAGATACCTCTTTATTAATCTGCTCCATCCCCTCTTCACTGTTCATAAACAACCCGATCAAATCAAAAACCTCACCGTTTCCAGTATAAAAGGATAAACCGGTTTTGGCCTGTTTTGTATCGGCTCGCCCTGCATAGAGGGTATCGGTAAACAAAAGGCTGACAACCCCTCCGCCGTTTCGCTTGACCTCATATCCGAAAACGCCTTCGGCTTTCTGCTGCTCCGACCTGTCGTCGGTTGGCAGCACCGCCGCAGCCGCCTTTGTGCGGAACAGAGCGCCCTGAACAATTTCATGCATCTGGGCATTCAGGGATTTCTGTGCTTTGGCATCCCCTATACCTGAAAAACGCGGACAATGGCCGGTGAACATAAATTGGTCGCCGCTCACCTGCTCACTTACGGCGCAAATGGCAATATCACCAACCTGCGTGACAGGCGCGGTGATGGTCATCATTACGGCAAATAAAGATGTGAGGGTATGATGCATCCATTCCCCCCCCTTTAATTTTTTATAAATAAAGGCGGGTTTTAAAAAGCTGCCTTGAGAACATTTAAGTTCTCACAAATAGCATGCACAACTTAAATCACTTTTGATAAGGTAAATATTATCGCCTTAATTTGGCGTTCTTTTTGGCATTCTTAACATGTATTTGATATGTCTGGAAATTTTAAGCGAATTTTAGTTGTCTTTCAAACATAAACATATAAACGACACTCTATGACTTGACCTGAAAGGCGTGTGTTTATATGGTTATCCTTGTTCGTCGTAAATCACTTTTTCGGATTGCAGTGTTTCTGGTTGTAATTTTTTTTCTGACAGGCAGCAGCTTGTTGTTTTTTGTCAGAACCGATATGGTAAATGCAACCGAAAAAGAGCAGGATATAGAGCAGGACAACCATCTGATAAAATGGGTGGATTTTAACGTTACATATGAAGCGCTGGATTATGCCATAAAGCTGGATGTAAAATATCATGACAGTGAAACACCGATGAGCTTTATTAATCTGCTGGCTTATATTGCCGCCAAGAACGGCAATAATTTTAAAGGCTTTAAGACAGGGCATCTGGATCTGGTCGCCGACCAGATAAAAGCGGGCAAAACCATGGAGGAACTGACCGAAAACCTAAAGTATTACGACTATTATCATGAATCGTTTACAGCAGCGCTTTCAGGTCTTGTGGGAACCTATGAAATTGAGGTTCAGGACCAAGCAACTCAAATCGGAAAGAAATGGGAGAGAAAATATGGAATCAAAGCATTCTCTCCGTTTGCCAAAGGTTATTATTATAACGATTTTGACGATTTCGGTGTCAGCCGTTCCTATGGGTTCACCCGCAGACATCTCGGTCATGATATGATGGGTTCGATTGGGACGCCCATTATTGCGGTAGAAGGCGGAACCGTGGAAGCGCTGGGCTGGAATCAATATGGCGGTTGGCGTATCGGAATACGAAGCCATGATACCAAGCGTTATTATTATTATGCCCATCTTCGCAAGGATTTTCCCTATAATAAATCCCTCAAGGTGGGTTCGGCAGTTAATCCGGGCGATGTAATCGGCTATCTCGGACGCACAGGCTACAGTCTGAAGGAAAACGTAAATAATATACGTCAGGCACATCTGCATATTGGGCTCCAGCTTGTTTTTGATGAATCACAGAAGGAGTGCAACAACGAAATTTGGATTAATATTTATCCGATTATCCGGCTATTGTATCGCCACAAAAGCGAGGTGGTAAAGGATCCGGAAACAAAGGAATACAGCCGAGTCTATAATATACGTGAAATTATTGAGGAATAAGAATCATTACGCAGTAAGCTGCTCCAATTGATAAAAAATGTGACGCATGAGTTTTGCGTCACATTTTTTATCAATCATGTCTTTTTGCAATCTCACCCTGCCGTTTNNCGAACCGGGATTCAGCACCGAGCCGCATCCCACCTCTACATAGTCGCCCAGTATGGCGCCAAACTTCTTCAGCCTGGTTTCTATTTTTTCACCGTTACAGGAAACACAAATCAATGTTTTGTAACTCTTAACATTCGAGGTAATCGCGCCCGCTCCCATGTGAGACTTGTACCCCAAAATCGAGTCACCCACGTAATTATAATGCGGCACCTGAACTAAATCAAACAAAATTACATTTTTCAGCTCGGTGGAATTTCCCACAANNCTCCCCCGGATAAAGGCACAGTGGCGGATCTCAGCTTCGGCCCCGATAATAACATCATCTCCGATAAAAGCGGTGGAGGCAACAACCGCTGTTTTATGTATCCAGACGCCCGCCCGGGGAATATCATATTCATCACTGCTGAGGGTTGCTCCTGTAGCCTGTATAAACTTCTTAATTTTTGCAAGCACTTCCCACGGATATACGGAATTTTGCAGCAGCGGCCACGCCACGGTATGGCCGGTTTCAAACAATGAATCAATCCTTAGCTCATTACATCCTGATTGTTCTGTTTTTCCCATCAAGAATCCCCCTTTCTGCATTCCCATTTTAGCGATACAAGTAGTTTTCTCGAAATAATTTTTTCTCTGATTGGAATAAGCTGTAATATACTTTATCACTTATACATTTATGATTCAATAAAATTTTTTATAATTTTCCTATTTGTAAAATATTTGAAATTTAAGCGTCGGCGTGATATTATTGCAATAAATGATTGTAAAAGTGAATAGAAGGAGTGACTTTGCTTGTGCCTGACTGTCAGTAATATCAGCAAATCCTTTGGCGAAAAAAAAGCCGTTGACAACCTCAGCTTTGAAATCGGCCAACCGGGTGTGTTCGGACTGCTGGGTACCAACGGAGCCGGTAAAACCACCGCCATCCGCATAATCCTCGGAATCATGAAAAAGGATGCGGGCGAAATACTCTGGGATGGAAAGCCGGTCAGCAGTAATGCCGTAAAATTCGGGTATATGCCGGAAGAGCGTGGCATATACCCCAAGGTTCGTGTGCTTGAGCAGTTGATTTATTTTGGGCAGCTGCGCGGTATGAATCGTTCCGATGCAGCCCATGCTGCCAACCAGTGGCTGGAGCGCCTTGGTGTAACAGAATACAGTAAAATGCTTGCTGAAAAGCTTTCAAAGGGCAACCAGCAGAAAATACAGCTGATTGCAGCCATCATTCATGATCCGTCGTTAATCTTTCTTGATGAACCCTTCAGCGGGCTTGATCCCATAAATACCAACATATTTAAAAGCATAATCGGTGAGTTGGTTGAGAAGCAAAAAACCATCATCATGTCCAGTCATCAAATGCACACTGTAGAACAATATTGCAGTGATCTTGTGATTCTGGACAAAGGGCGCACCGTACTGGGGGGCAACCTCCGCTCAATCAAAGCCGGATACGGACATACCAACCTGTCTCTGGGCTGTTCATCCGAGATGTTGGATCAGGTGATTTCTCTCGCCAATAAACACCAAGTTAGGCTGCTTGAAAAACAGGCCGACGGATGCGAATTTAAAATTGACGGTGACGAGGCTGCTCAATCGTTTTTGAAAAACCTGATTGACGATGGGATTTATCCCGAACGATATGAAATTCGAGAACCGTCTTTGCATGAAATATTTATCGAGAAAGTGGGTGCAGCGGTATGAGAGAGGTTATGACTGTTTTTGCTTTCACCCTCCGTGATAACATCCGCAAGAAAACCTTTATTGTAACCACTGTCATTGTACTTATCCTGATTTTTGCGGCCTGCTCAATCCCGGCTCTCATCGGCAGCGGGGATTCGGATAAAAACGGAAGTGCTTCGGGCGGTAAAATCGAGAAAAATCATACCTNNAAATACAAAAAGATTATCGAAACAGACAAATCGGTAGCCGCACTTGAGATTCTGAAAGGTCAAACGGTCCCCACCCTTCGATTCACAGTTACGGACTTTATGACCGGCGTACCTGTGGATAGAATGAAAGAAACCGTACGTCGGGTAATCGTAGACGACGCCTTGTCCAAGGCGGGTGTGGCTGAAAGCACATCGCAGCTTGTCCTGACAGATATACCTTCTATTACAATTCCGGCTAGCAAAATGGATATCACAGGCTATGCGCTTGGTATCGTTTTAACCATGATTATCTTCTTCGCAATCTACTTCTACGGTTACGGCGTCGCAATGTCGGTGGCGTCCGAAAAAACATCCAGAGTTATGGAAACCTTGATTGTTTCGACCAAGCCGTCCCGTATTCTTCTTGGCAAATGCATTGCAATGGGCACGCTGGGACTGATACAGCTCTCCATTTTTATTCTGGCAGCTGCTTTGGGATATAATCTATTAATTCCCGATGATTTCACCATATCCGGCGTACCCCTCGCCCTATCATCCTTTACTCCGGCTTCCGCCCTGCTAATTCTTGTTTACTTCCTGCTGGGTTACGCGCTGTTCGCCATGATCAATTCGGTATGCGGCGCAACAGTCAGCCGTGCAGAGGATCTGCAGTCTGCCATGATGCCGTCGGTTCTGATCAGCATGATTTCGTTTTATGCAGCCTATATGGTTATGTTTATGCCCGATCAGGGGATTCGCCGTATCGTTACCTACATTCCCTTTACCTCGGCGTTTATCATGCCGTTTCGATTGCTCAACGAGAACGTTGCCCCGATTGACATCAGCATTTCGGTTGTGCTTCTTCTCGTAGCCATTATTCTGGTTGCCATGGTTTCGGTACGTCTGTACTCGGCCTCGGTTCTCCACTATGGGCAGATATTAAAGATTAAAGATATGTTTAAGCTTAAGACATAAAAACCATAGCCACCGGAAAACCGGCGGCTTGCATTGAATCGTTTGTGCCATATCACAGGCAGTCGCTTTAGCGGCTGCCTGTTTATTTATGCTGCACAAAATACATATTTAAAAATATTTCTTCATGATATCGTGCAAAATATTAATATGTTAATTCAGCTTTCGGAATTGCCTTGGAGTAAAGGTGGTATATTTTTTAAAGACTGACGAAAAATGCTGACTGGAAGAAAATCCGAGATCATAAGAAATCTCAGTTATCGTGCTTTTATTATCCGACAATAATCTCTTGGCTAATTCAATTTTAAGCCTGTCTGCATACTCCATCGGAGGGAAACCGGTAATTTCTTTGAATTTTTGCTTAAATCGCGGTAGGGAAAGGCATGCTATTTCAGCTAGTTCACATAGTTTAAAATTTAAATCTGGATGTTGATTCAAAAAGTGGATCACACGTTGTATGTCATTTGGCACAGTCCTTTTTTCACAACCGGAGCAATCAATTAGTTCACAGAAAAGCTCGGTCATTAGTGCCCTTATTTTCCCGATTCTAAGCGGATGATTGCTTTTATATACAGAGAAAACACGATTAAGAATTTCTTTGATTCTTATACTCGCAGGAAACTGCCTTCTTTTAATTCCCAGTAAACTTTGCAGAAGGTATTCGGTTTCAGTCTCATCAAATTCAAGAAACCTCTCGATGCTTTGGTTAAGTTCAAATATCATGTAATAAAGTGCTGACTTTTCTTCACAATAAGAGCCTGTACTATGGGTCTCATTTGGGAATGAAACAAGTATGTCACCGCCATTTGTTCTGTATTCTTTTCCGTCTATGATATATGTTTGTGCGCCAGTATCGTGAAAACAGATCTCAAATTGATTCGGATGGGTATGAAGTTTTAGCGGTGAATGACTCTTTTTAAAATTTACATAAGATAAGGTCTGGATGTTTGGTATTGAGATTTCACAGAAATTAATTGCTTCTCTTATTTCCTGCAAGGTACGAGCCCCCTACCATATTGATTATTACTTGAATTGTATCAGCAACCCTAAAATATGTATACAAAAATATTATAATTCTTAAATGGTATTATCTATATGTTTCCGGATGTATAATAACAAAAACAAAAAGGTGGGATCGCTGTGACAAATCGTGAAAACTATTTAAGAACAGTAACCTTTAACTATCCGGAATGGATTCCTGTATCGATCTATATGAATCTTGCATCTTTGATACGGTATAAGCATGAAATGGAAGCGGTTATGGAAAAGTATCCGGATTTTTTTCAAAATTTTAAGCCAGGGGAAATCGACTACAGCCGGTATGGAGACGGAACATGTGACATCGTGGAAAATGATGCTTGGGGATATCAGTGGCATTACAGGATGTATGGTATTGAAGGCTGTACCATTAATCCGCCTCTTGACGATTGGAGCAAGCTTGACACCTATCAGCCGCCCGATTCAAATGTATGGCTCGATAGAGGGGGAAAAAGAGACTGGGAATCTGAGTTTTTAAAGATTGAGAACGCAAAAAAAAGGGGAGACCTCACATCAGGCGGACTGGTACATGGTTTTTTATTCTTAAGACTCCAATATCTTTGTGGATTTGAAAATCTGATGTTTGGTATGTTTGACGAAGAACCGAAACTGTTTGACCTGATTGACATAATTGACCGGGAGAATTTAAAAATCGTCAACAATTATTGCAAGGCTGGCATAGATATTATGAATCTTCCGGAAGACCTAGGCGCAGAAAACTCCTTAATTATCAGTCGTCAAATGTTTCAAAAGTATATCATACCATCCTACAAAAAACTAATTCTCCCATGTAAGCAGAACAATGTCAAAGTATGCATCCATAGCGATGGTTATATTCTTGATATTTTGGATGATTTAATTGAAGTGGGAATGGATATTATTAACCCGCAAGATTTATGCAACGGTATCGATAACCTTGCAAAGGCACTTAAAGGGAAAGTGTGTATTCGGCTGGATCTTGACCGAGTCAAAATTACTCCCCATGGAACACGAAATGAGATTTTTGAATTGATTGAAGAAGAGGTAAAAATGCTCGGATCCAAAGAAGGCGGACTGGAATTTATTTATGATGTCTATCCTCCCACTGCCCCCGATCAAGTTGCATATGTCTGCGAGGCGTTTCAGAAGTATCGTACATATTGGTATGATAAATAACTTTGTTTGTTTCTGACCGCTACCATTCTGCAAAAAGAGCCTTGTCTAATAGTTTCTTACTTCCCTTATTATAACCGAGTGGTTGCTTACCACTAAAACCAGAACAAGGGTAATATGGAATGGGTTCCATTCCGTATTACCCTTGTTTATATTAAATGACTATATTACCTGTTAGAATCACTTCACCAGCATATGATCAAGACGCGCGCGTATCAGCGCCTGTTTGAGGGGCACGTATATAAGCAACGCGCCTGCAATCGAAAATGCACCGTTAATCAGCGTCGCAGGAAGGCTCATGAAAGAGGCAATCATTGCTGCCTGCCACTGAGCACCCTCAATCAATTTCATGATTGTCCCACCTGTGAATTCACCGAATACATTCCACACAATACCGGCAAACGCACCAAGCGCAGCGAATAACACTTCATTGGTTAAGAACTTTAATTTTGAGGATAGTAAAACAAGCAAACCAAGCAAAGCGCCGAGTGAAAGCAGGAAAATGAATGCAACCGGTGATATTTTTACAAAGCCGCTCCAGCCGAGCAGCTTGCCGATCAGTATGATCAATCCCAGAATTAGGGATATCAAAGATGCCGCAGCAAGTCCTTTTTGCGGGCTTTTCTCGGGATTTTTTCTCCCTCTGCGGGCAATTACACCTGTAAAATATCCAATTCCGAATTTTAGGATAACGGTTTTGATAGATGAAAATCCGTATCCGTTGGTAATGTCATACAGCCCCATACCAACCGAACCGGACAAACCGCCCTGCCAGCCGCCGATTAAAAGCGCCGCTACGATTACAATCATGTTGCCGAAATGCAAAAACGGTTTCCCGACGGGGGCGGGATAGGGAATTCTGAACACAATCAGTGCCAGATAGGAAAGCGCCGCAAACAGCGCAATCATAATCGTCTGCAGCAAACCTCTTTCAGTGCCGGAAAATCTCGAATCTCTCTCCATACTTGATCAGACCCTCTTCTTTGTGAAATTTGCATTCGTCTTAATAATGGTTTATAATAGATTTGAATTAGAATAATAGCACAACGCTTTGAAAAGTCAAGAATTCACAATATATTATTATAGCTTGTACAAAAGATTGGCTTGCCAAATTAATAATTTGTACACTTTTTGTTTACGGTTATTACACAAGCATGGTGTATCATATACTCATAACGTGAAAGGGGGCAGTAATTAGATTCCAAGTAGTCGGTAAAAAAGATTCATCCTGACTCTAACGAGAGGGCAAACTATAGGTTGTGAAGGCAGTTTGGACAACCTGTAATCATCAACCTGCTTTAAGAAATATCCGCCCGTTTTGAGCAATGTTCGCGGGCACAGAAAGGGCATGGTTAAAATGAATCATTCATCCGAAGAAAATGTTCTGGTATGTGTAACCGACCAGCTTTCAAGCGAAAGGCTGATCCGTGCGGGATCCGAAATTGCTGAAAAACAGTCAATTTCCCTTAAGGTCATCTGCATTCTGCCCAAGGGGTTTGTATCCAAATCCACATCTGCGATATTACAGAATCTGTATGATACCGCAAATTCACTTGGTGCCGAAATGACCTTTTACTTTAATAATAATCCCGCATTAACGGTTGCAGTTCATGCAAAAAAGACTGAAACGGTTCATATCGTCAGTGGTACCCCGGGTGCGGACAGCAATCTGTTTATCGAAGCAATAAAAACCCTTCTTCCCCATCTTCCTGTATCGGTTGTTGACGCCGACGGACGAATGTATACCTTCCCAACCGTTTCAGCGGTTCATCCGGCAGTGTAACTTATCTTCATCGAAAATAACGCATATATGCGTATATATAACCAATAATCATCCTTTATAGCACGATCTGATGTTTTGTGGTTTTCCGTTGCAAAAAGGCAACAATACACCGCTCAAAAACAGACAGATGCAGAAAATTTAGATTTCTGCATCTGTCTGTTTTTACCATGTTATTAACCATATTATAATGNNAAATGGTGTCATTCATCCTGGACAATATTCTTGGCATTGCTTTTGTTTTCGGCGTGGAAAAATGCCTTAAGATTTTCCATAGATTGGGTAAGAATTTTAATTTCTTCTGCTGTTAGCCTCTCTGCAACCGCCTTCACCATTCTCCTGTGAAAACGCCTGTGGACATATGCCAAAGAACGCCCGCGATCTGTAAGGCGGACACGCACTACGCGTTTGTCATGACCGGCACGTTCACGTTCCACAAGCCCCTTTTTTTCAAGCCTGTTTACTGCAATTGTCATTGTGCTTACCGTCACCATCATCTCGGATGCCAGCTCGGATATGGTAAGCAGCTCGCCCTGCCCGATTGCATCCAACGTATGGACCTCGTTGACCGTGATTGCACTGCCGGCAACCAGCCGAAGAGATTGCTCCTCGACCTTCAATATTTCATTAAAGGTATCTACAATAAGATGATTCAGCACCTCAAGATTTCTATCCATCGGTAACCCCCGTTTCAGGTTTATTGTAAAATAAACAGCATCTGTTGTCAATCATCTGATTCCGGGTTTTTGTCGAAACTTCCCTCCGCCATTTGCAGTTGCGACTGCAGTTTCTCCCACTCCTCCATCAAGCATTCCAGCTCGGTGTTTTTGCTGTCAAGCTGTGTGGTAAGCTGCATGATAAGGCTATAGTCGGAAGCGGTCTGTTCATCTGACAATTGCTCATGAATTGCCTTTATCTCATCCTCGGCTGCAGTAACATCTTCCTCAGTTCTTTTAATCCGTCCCTTAAGACGGCGGCGCTCGCCCTCCTGTTCCTTTCTGCGCTTATAATCACTCACTTTGGGTGAAGCAGGCTTTCCGGCTCGAGCGGGAGCAACGTATTGCTGTTCCTGCCGACGGAATTCATTGATATAGTCGTCATAGCTTCCGATATAGGAACGACAGCCGCTTCGATCAAGATACAGCACCCTGGTTGCCATTCGATTGATGAAATAGCGGTCGTGGGATACGATAAAAAGCGTACCGTCATAGCCGGACAGGGCATCCTCCAATGCTTCACATGAAGCGATATCCAGATGGTTGGTGGGTTCGTCCAGCAGTAGAAGATTATCCCGAGACAGCATTAGCTTTAGCAACATAAGCCTTGCTCGCTCACCGCCGCTTAGCATGGAAACAGGCTTAAACACATCGTCCCCACGGAACAGAAACGCTGCAAGCGCACAACGCAGCTCGGTCTGGGTACGGTCGGGGTAGGCGTCCCACACCTCATCCATTACCGCCTTTGAGTGGTTAAGCTCCGACTGCGTCTGATCATAATAACCCGCACTCACCTTTGCGCC
>DOWI01000081.1:707-2732 GCA_003519645.1 Oscillospiraceae bacterium | reverse complement strand
ATTGACGCCCGTTCCTTCACCGGTTGTCAGAACGACGATCAGTTCCTTTTGCCCGTCACCGTTAATGTCTTTTAAAATAAGTTCCGGCAGAAACGAGTCTTTTCCAATGTTCTGCCATCCATAGTATCTGCTGACGCCTTTAATGGAAAGATACAGCCCATCATATTCGCCGGTCATGTCAAAATCATTTTTATCACCGTATATATAAATCTGATCATCCGGCAGGCTCGCAAGCAGCACGCTTGCTTCGGGCAATGATACATTGCCTTCCGCTTCCCGCGAAAAGTACTTATTCGAATATTCTTTANNCCAATCGAAAACATAATAGGGGTCATCCTGATCCGAAATGGCGCCGCCGGAGCCAGAGGATATCCTTAAAATATAGTTTTGCATCTCGTAATAATAGTACTTATGTCCTTCGGCCTCATCTCTCTCAACGGATTCACACGGCCCATATATCTGCTCAATTTTATCCTCAGCGTCTCCAGTCTTGAGACCTTCCGCAGTTTCAATCACCGGGGCTTTTACCGATATTGAGCTTAGAACCCATTCTTTCTGCCCCGCGTCAACAGAAGTTTCGGTAAACCAAAGAGAATAGTCCTCACTGAATAACTCATCAGTATAGTCGCCCTTCAGATCGATATTTGCCGCCTCCAACTTTTCCGTCGCTTCATTCACCCTCATACCAAGTCTCAACGGGCACTTTTTACTATTAGGGCCAATCAAAGTTATATCCCACATTTGATCGGAAGAGTTACCGGACGCGTCCCCGGTGCGCTGATGTGAGACAATCAGAAAGCCGTCGCCCTGCTTCTTCAGCGTTAGTACCGCATCTTCACTGTACAGGCGGATAATATTTTCCTGTGTTTCACCGCTCGTACAGACGGAGGAATTGAATGCGGCATCACTGGTAAAGTTATAGTACGCATCATATTCCTTCAGATACACCAATTCATCCATTCCTACGCCGTTTAGATCGTCCAGCGTGATGTCCATGTACTTTTTCAGGACTTCATTTACGGTATCTGCGGAGAATTTGTGGATTGGGACGGGCATATTGCTCAAGGTCATATCGGCACCGAATGGCCAACTTATTTCAGCCTTTAGCGCCTCGAATTCGGCTTCATTTGTCACATCCTCATCTGAGGGGTAATAACGCAGAAAGTCGGCCAAATTGAGGTTCTCGGGCTTGTCGTAATAGGACCTCAGGAAATGGCTGAGAGGATTGATTCTGGAATCGCCCTGCTTNNTTTGTTATACACTTCCAACTCGTCTGCCGTCAGCGGAATGATTTGAGCGTTTTCGGTTTTCGCTCCTGTAAAAGTGAAGCCTACCGCAAGGAACGTGACCAGTAAAACCGCAACAAATGCCGGCACTAGCATTTTTGGTTTTTTTGCGATGAGCGTGATGCGTTCCTTGATCCCGTTTTTACCATCAGTCATGGTTGTCGCGCAGTAAAGCAGATCCATAGCTCTGCGCTTTTCACAGGTGAGTCTGATCAGCGTGCGCCCATATTCCATGCGGTTTGCTTCACCGATGCTTTTTATTGCAGACTCGTCACAGGCCAATTCCGCGTCCCGCCGACTTAGTATTGCTGCCAGCCAGACAAGCGGATTATACCAGTGAATGGCAAGGCAAATACTGCGCAGTGCCGACAAGATGTGATCGCCATGGTGGTAATGGGTCAGCTCGTGCGCCAGCACATGGCGTAATTTCGTCTTATCCCCGGTAACGTTAAGCGTTATATAGATTGCGGGACGGAAAACTCCGAACAGGCAGGGGGACGGCAGGGCTTCTACCTCATAGATAGGCAACTTACAATTGTACGCCTGATATTTTTTCCTTGTTTTTCTCAATTTCCTGCTGAAACTGAGGTTGGATAAGAGCAAGGTCAACCCGACGATCCCGATCCCGATATACCAGACCCATTGCGCCAAAAGCCCCCAGCGAAATACATGATGGGATACGTTTGTTACGGCATTGGTGACATTTTGTTCCGTGCCACCCGATACGGCAACGTTTTCC
>DOWI01000081.1:0-679 GCA_003519645.1 Oscillospiraceae bacterium | reverse complement strand
CTGATTGGGCTTTCAAATAAAGTAACCGGCACAAGCAGCCGTATCAGCACCAGTGCCCAAAGGGCGTATTGCAGGCGCAGGCTGATTTTACCCTTTAAAAAATGCCGCAGTACAATCACCACGAGTATGAGAACAGAGGACGTTATCATAAGTTCCGTCATTTTTTTCCCTCCTCGGCCTCGCGCAGAATGGCGTACAACGCTCTGATTTCTTCCTTTGTAAGTTCCTGCTTTTTTGTTATGGCACTCATCATCAGGCTGATGCTGCCTTTATACACCCGGTTCAGGAAATCGTCCGTTTCCTTTATGACCGCATCTTCCCGCTTAATGAGAGGCAAATAGACCTTCATACCGTCTTTATCCTCGCACCGGATCAGGCCCTTTTCCGCCATGCGGCGAAGCATCGTCAATGTCGTACTTCGGGTCCAGCCCACATGTTCCTGCAAATAATCTGTGGCCTCTCTGCCAGTGCGTGGCGACGTTTCCCACAGACACTCCATGAGGCTCCATTCGGTATTGGTAAGGCTTATATTTTGCTCATTCATTCCAATCACGCTCCAAGTTGTTTACAATGTAAACACATTATATACCGCGCTGTTTACGTTGTCAACACATATTGATGCGGTGCTAGGTGGGGCAGGGTGTCCCGGCGAGGATTTTGCTGTACTGCGAACAGGTAT
>DOWI01000008.1 GCA_003519645.1 Oscillospiraceae bacterium | reverse complement strand
ATTATAAGGGGGTGTTTCCATGGATAGAGCACTTGTATTAAAGGCCATCGCTGATGAAACCAGAATGAATATCCTGACGCTGCTTTTACATCATAACTATTGCGGTCGAGCGTTAGCAAGAAAACTTGATCTCTCGGAGGCCGCTATATCGCAACATTTAAAAGTTCTTAGGGAAGCCGGTCTTTTAATCGGCGAAAAACGCGGTTACTTCATGCACTATGACGTAAACCGCAATGTATTGCATGAACTGGCTACCAACATTGAGCAACTCGCGGTAATTGAACGTGAATTATGCACACCGGAACAGGGGAGGTGCCAACCTTCCGAGCGGGGGCGATGCCATGTGAATAAGAAAGATTGCATTACCGAGGCAAAGATGATTTATCATGGGCCAAATTTTAAATTGAAGGGAGAAGATCAACGTGAGCATAACGAACATTGTTGTTGTTAAAAATCTGAGTAAACGTTACGGCAATTTTACTGCCGTAAAAGATGTTTCCTTCTCCATTAGACAAGGTGAAATTTTTGGCTTCCTCGGACCAAACGGCGCAGGAAAAACGACAACCATCAATATGATGATTGGATTGGCAAGGCCGACCGGCGGTTCCGCTTTAATAGACGGTATCAATGCCGTAATAGATGTCAAAAAAGCACAGGCTGTCATGGGAATTGTACCCGATGAAAGCAATCTTTACGATGAGATGGACGGTTTTGACAATCTATGTTTTTGCGGTGCCCTTTACGGCATGCGTAAAGAGGCACGCGAAAAGAGAGCCAAGGAGCTTTTAGAGCAATTTGATCTTACCAATGCGGGGAAACGGCCCTTCAAGGCGTACTCCAAAGGAATGCGCCGTAAGCTGACAATCGCCGCAGGTATTATCCATAAACCTCGCATTCTTTTCCTTGATGAACCAACAACTGGCATCGATGTGGAAAGTGCCCGCCAGATCCGCCAGCTTCTTCTAGAATTAAAAAAGAACGAAACAACGATTTTTATCACCACACACTACATTGAAGATGCCGAGCGTATCTGCGACCGAATCGCCTTTATCGTGCAAGGCGAAATTGTCGCAGAAGGCTCTGTGCTGGAACTTATGGGAAACGCCTCGCACGGTCATACTATTCAATTGGTAACGGATTCAAACCTTGATCATTTTGCGGCTGAAATACAAGCCCTTTTTGGAGATTGTAAAATCCAGACTAAGCCCGATCATACGGTAACGCTCATATCGGAACAACGGATTGCTCTTTCTCCAATTCTGCAGTATCTCGATGATAAGGGTGTTTCCGTTTACGAGGCCAGGGAGCNNGGGGGCCAAACTGAAAAAGGAAAAAGAAAAAGGGGGCATAAAAAAATGAAAACGTGGATCGCTTTCTGGAACATTCTAAAAAAGGACATTCAAAATTACTACCTGAAACCGCCAAACATTAGTTGGGGCATTATTTTTCCACTCTCATGGACCTTGATGCAAATGATACGATCTTCTGGTAGCGTAGATATATCCGAGATTAGAGGACTGCTGCCGGGTCTAATGGCCATGAGCGTATTGTTTGGCACAACCTCCATGCTTGCCGTCACCATCACTTTTGAGCGGAAGAGCCGTTCCTTCGATCGGCTTTTACTTGCTCCTATCAGCCTAAGTACTATGGTCTTTGCAAAAATATCCGGTGCAATTTTGTTCGGTTTGTTTAATGCCTTTGTCCCGGTCGTCTTTGCAGCGTTCTTTGTCGACTTTACTGGGATCAACTGGGCGGGGATTGTACTCACTGTATTCCTGATCGCAGTTACCTCTGCGCTTTTAGGTCTAATGATTGCCGTTTCAGCAAAAGAAGTATTTGAGGCGCAGACCTTTTCGAACTTCTTCCGGTTTCCCATGTTGTTTTTATGCGGTCTTTTTCTACCCGTCCAAAACCTGCCAATCTTTATACGTCCAGTGTCCTTCGCCTTGCCTCTGACCTATGGGACTGATATGCTGAGTGGGTTGATTACGGGCATCCACATCATTCAGCCTGTCTTATGCGTACTTATAATGATCATTTTTGCCATAGCACTATTCGCATTTTGTCGCTCTAATATAAACAGAAAATGGATTGTGTAAGTATCAGCATTATTCTAAAAATCAAACTAAGGAGGTATAAGTATTGAAGGTTGGTATCATCAGGTGCATGCAAACAGAGGATTATTGTCCCGGTACAACGGATTTCAAAATAATCCGGGAGAAATCTTGTGCATTCGAAGGAATTGAAGAAGACATAGAAATTGTGGGTTTTACATCTTGCGGCGGTTGTCCAGGGAAAAAAGCTGTATTAAGGGCACGGGATCTGATTAAGCGCGGAGCTGATACGATTGTTTTTGCGTCATGCATACAGCGAGGTAACCCCATCGGTTATCCATGTCCTTTTGCTAAAAAGATGAAAGACGTAATTGTTAAGGACATTGGAGAAAATATAAAGATAATTGATTACACTCATTAAAAGCGCGTATATAGTTGAAAGCAGCGGAAGTACATCATGTTCACTGCTTTCTATTATTTTGGCAATTATTTGTTGTTATATTTTTATTTAAGGTGCAAACATGGTGCTTTCAAAAATTAATTTGATGCAATCAGAGATTTCTACTTGGGGGTATTAGGGGCAAAAGCCCCTAACAAGCGAATTTGGATAGCCAAATTCAGTGCTTGCTGCAACGAAAGACGGCCGTCTTTCGTTGGGGGTGGGTTACGGTTGTTCTCAAAAATAACCAGCCGAAAAAGAAAGAGCAGGAGGTCGTCGCTTCTGCCCTTAATGCTTATCTAGCTGATTTCGAGAAAAAAAAGCGCTGATTTCTCAACGCCTTAGCCAAGTTCCCATTATGCTCATAAAACTCACCGATAAATTGTAACATGCTATTTGGATTTGTTAGCTTTTGTCACTTCATTTCTGATCCTCTCTACTAATATTCCAATATTGGCTCTATAGCTTTCGATCTGATCTTCTAACATCTCAATTTCCGACCTAAGAACAGCTTTCCGTCCATAATGTATTGTAGCAATCTCCCATTCTAACTCGCCAATCTTTTTATGAAGAAANNAGAAAATCAAATTCTTCTTTGTAGGATTTTAATTCAGGTGTAAGATTCTTTGCCATAGTATTCTCCCTTTCTTTCAAACCGACAAATTCCTGTTTATCAGTACGTTAAGAGGAAAGTCGCCTTTAGCGAATGTACCTCTTTATGGAATTCTATGCATAAATTTATTATTCAAACAAACTCAAAATATTATAAACATAGAGTTTTATCGTATCTCTTAAAAACCGATTTCATCCATAATTTGAACAATCAAATG
>DOWI01000095.1 GCA_003519645.1 Oscillospiraceae bacterium | reverse complement strand
ATAACCAGATTATCATTTGCCCGTTTATTTATAATACCCTTGAAAAAGTTCTGAGAAATCCCGGATGATGCAACCAGCAGTTGGGAGTCGGAAGTTGACATGGTAGCAGCCAGTATGCCAGCAAGAATAACGCCGGCTAATAGAAGGGTGAAAACACCGTACCCACCAAGGTTTTTTGACAATACAATAAAGATTGTTTCCACATCTTTCAAACCCTTTACAGCGGCTGCACCGATAACACCAATTAAAACTGCTGCAATCAGGGAGATAACAACCCATACCATTGCAATTCTGCGCGATGTTTTCAATTCGCCCTCCTTGCGTATGGCCATAAATCGAAGCAAAACATGGGGCATACCGAAGTAGCCTAAGCCCCACGCACAGGTTGAAATAATCTTTAAAAAACCATAGGGGGCAGCGTTACCTGTTTCAGAATTAAATTTATTGAACATATCTAAAAATCCCGGCATAGATTTTGCATTGTTAATAACAGCGTCAACCCCACCGGCACTGCTTAATCCAAATCCGACTATTACCACAAGCGCAACCGACATAATAATACCTTGTATCAAATCGGTTATGCTTTCCGCAAGAAAGCCACCGATTGCGGTATATAATACTACAACTAATGCACTTATTATCATTGCCATCTGATAATTTACGCCGAGTAAGCTCTGAAACAGCTTGCCGCAAGCTGCAAAACCTGAAGCGGTATAAGGAATAAAAAATACTAAAATAGTAATTGAAGATACAATCATTAATAGTTTATATCTATCGTGAAATCTGTTAGAAAAAAAATCCGGTAATGTAATCGAATCATTTGCAACCACCGTATAACGGCGAAGACGCTTTGCCACAACCAACCAGTTGAAATATGTACCAACAGCCAGTCCAATTGCTGTCCACCCGGCGTCTGCAATACCAGACAGGTATGCCAAGCCGGGCAGCCCCATAAGCAGCCAACTGCTCATATCAGAGGCTTCCGCACTCATTGCTGCTACCAACGGGCTAAGTTTACGTCCACCAAGGTAAAAATCATCTGATGTTTTGCTGCGGCGGGCGTAAATGACACCGATTACCAAAACCGCTATCATATACACTGCCATCGAAATCATCATTATAATCTGTTCTTTACTCATATGACCATCCTTTCTTCAGTTTGAAAATATAATTTTCAAACTTCCCCTAAAACTTTAAAATAATTAACTTCTGATGTTCTTTTTCACCCCATCCCAATAATGTTTATATGCCTGCTCATTTTTATTATCGCCGGGTTTATAGTAGACGCGGTCACGCAAAGCATCGGGAAGATACTGCTGATTTATCCAATGGTGAGCATAATTATGTGGGTAATCATAAAATTGACCTTTACGCTTAGCATCCTGCCCGTCAAAGTGTTGATTCTGCAGATGCCTCGGAATCGGACCTGAAAGGCCTGCTTCGAGATCTGCCATTGCAGCATGAATGGCATCATGTCCGGAATTAGATTTAGGGGCATTTGCCACCAAAATAACAGCATCGGCAAGAATCAACTGCGCTTCAGGGAGACCAACCTGCATAGCCGCATCAACACAAGCCTTTACAATCGGAATAATCATTGGATATGCCAGCCCTACATCCTCACATGCGGTAACCATAAGTCTGCGGCAGGCAGAAATCAGATCTCCCGCCATAAGCAAACGAGCTAGATAGTGAATCGCAGCATCAGGATCTGAACCTCGCATAGACTTTTGGAACGCTGAAATAATGTCGTAGTGTTCGTCTCCATCCTTGTCATATCTCATTGTGCTGCGCTGAGAAAGCTGCTCTGCTATTTCTTCCGTAATAAGCTGTACGCCATGGGCGTCAGGCTTAGATGCGAGTACGCAAAGCTCCGCCGCATTTATTGCCTTTCGCACATCTCCGCCGCAGGAAATCGAAATATGTTCTATAGCTTTACGATTAATATCAAGAACCAGTGACTTTTCCTTCTCAAGGTATCTGAATGCTCGTTCAATAACCGGCTCAATGTCAGATGCTTCAACAGGCTTAAACTCAAACACTGTTGAACGGCTGAGAACCGCATTATATACATAAAAGTAAGGATTTTCGGTTGTTGAGGCGACAAGCGTAATACGCCCGTTTTCGATATGTTCCAGAAGCGTCTGCTGCTGTTTTTTATTAAAATACTGTATTTCATCTAGGTAAAGCAAAACGCCGTTAACCGCTGCAAGAGTATCGAGTTCTTCAACAACCGCTTTTATATCAGCTGTTGAAGCCGAGGTTCCGTTTAAGCGGTGGAGTCTCATATCCGTTCGGCTGGCAATAATACCCGCAAGCGTCGTTTTGCCCACTCCCGAAGGACCGTAAAAAATCAAATTTGGTATTTGTCCGGATTCAATTATATTCCGAAGTGCTTTTCCCGGAGCAAGAAGATGCTGCTGCCCCACCATATCATCCAGTGTCTCGGGACGAATCCGGTCAGCCAAAGGAGCTGCCATAACGCCTCCTCCTCAATGATAATGTATACAAATGTGTAGATAATTATTGCTCAGAACGAATTTTTGCAAAATGAAGAATTGCCCTGCGAATACTTTCATTCCAGAACTCCCAATTGTGTGCACCTTCCCATTCCTCATATTTATAAGGAACGGACAGCTTTTCCAGTTGCAAGCAAAAGTCTCGGTTATCCTCGTACAAGAAGTCTGCAAGCCCACAAGTAATATAAAAATCCGGATATTCGCCACAAGTTTTCATCATTTCCGCAAGGCTGAATAAATCGTCATCTTCACTGATTCTACCGTGGTTTATTCCATAACACTCTTGGTAGGATATTAAATCCGATGAATTTTTACAACTTTTCTTTATATGTAGCGCGCCGGAAAAGCTTGCAGCCGCAAATATATGTAAAATATCGCAGCCCATATGCCATATCGGTATAAAAGCTGCGCTGTACCTCGGGCATCACGACAGCAAAGCCGGATTTTTCAGCATAAAGATCAACATTTGAGCGTCTCAGCCAAGCAGAATGGTTATCCGAAAGCCCGTGCAAAAGATAGAGAACAGGCATGTCACCTTCAACAACCTGTGGGATTGAAACAGTTATTGAAGTCATCATCCTGAGGGCATCCGAATAAATGGTACCTTCGAATGTTGCCATGATAACACGTTCTTTCCTAATCAATACAGTTTGATAAATTATATTGACTTTATTCATATAGCGGATATTTGGCACAAAGTTCCGTAACACCAGAACGAATATCATCGGCATTAGCGTCAAAATCAGAAACTGCATCAGCAATGAAGCCTGCAATCAAGTCCATATCAGCTTCTTTTAGACCGCGGCTTGTAACTGCCGGCGTACCGATTCTGATACCGCTGGTAACAAACGGAGAGAGTGGCTCATTCGGGATTGTGTTTTTATTGACTGTAATGTAAACTTCGTCAAGACGATGCTCAAGCTCCTTGCCTGTAATTCCTGTGTCACGCAAATCAAGTAACATCAAATGGTTATCCGTTCCACCTGATACAATTTTGAGTCCACGGGAGACAAGCCCGTTTGCGAGCGACGCTGCATTCTTGCGAATTTGACGCTGATACTCTTTGAATTTATCTGTAATGGCTTCTCCAAAGCAGACCGCCTTGGATGCAATGACATGCATAAGCGGGCCCCCCTGTGAACCGGGGAACACAGCTTTATCAATTGCTTTTTCATATTCTTGGCGGCAGAGAATTAATCCGCCGCGGGGACCGCGAAGTGTCTTATGTGTTGTTGAAGTAACAATATCCGAATACGGGACAGGACTGATGTGCTCGCCAGCAGCAACCAATCCCGCGATATGCGCCATGTCAACCATCAGCTTTGCTCCGCATGCATCTGCAATTTCGCGAAGACGGTCAAACCTGATTTCACGGGCATACGCACTTGCCCCTGCTACAATGAGCTGCGGCTTGTTTTTAATAGCTAGTTCCATCAATTTATCATAATCAATCCGTCCGGTTTCTTCATCAACACCATACGCTACAAAGTTGTAAAGTAGACCCGAAAAATTGACCGGTGAACCGTGTGTAAGGTGTCCTCCATGTGCGAGATTCATTCCGAGAACCGTGTCGCCCGGTTTGATTAATGCTGCATACGCAGCCTGATTCGCCTGTGCGCCGGAATGTGGTTGAACATTGGCATGCTCCGCGCCAAAAAGCTTGCACGCACGCTGCCGCGCGATTTCTTCAACAACATCGACTTCTTGACATCCGCCGTAATAGCGTTTGCCCGGATANNGGGAAACAATATTTTCCGACGCAATCAACTCCAGATTTCGGCGTTGGCGAAAAAGTTCCTTTTCCATGGCTTGACCTATTTCCAGGTCAAATTCCTTAACAAAACCAATTGTATCCATCATATTGGAATACATACATTCGCTCTCCTTTTAAACAACATTGAATCTAATATATCATTTTTCTAAAAAAATGCCAATAGAAATTAAGAAAACAAGGTATTTTTTCTTCAATTTCATTGCTTTTTAAACGTTATTTGACTGTTCAAGTGCTATGCGCACCGAAAGCCACATTTGTCGCTTCTTTTCAAATCGCATTGCCCTTGCGGGACTGGTCGAAGGAAGGACGATTTTAGGGAGGAATTCAAACGCATCGGGTTTCACCAGTTTCTTAAAAAGCTGAGAAGCATTTAATGAGTTAAAGAATACCGTTTCAAGGTCGGGACATATTTTTGCTAAAGAAACGAAGTCGTTGGGGATCGGTCTTTTAATTGCCGAATCCGCACTCCCCTCTCTTTCGCAAAACTGCAAAACATCCCATAATGCAATCTTCTTTGCTATTAAATAGGATACTCGTTTATTATAGTCAGCGGGTGGCTCTTCATCCCACAAACTAAACGNNTAATCGGCCAGAATGCGTTTTGAGGATGTCCGTAATATTGATTGGTTTTTAATGAAGCAACAGAAGGCATGGTACCCAAAATTAATATTCGTGCTTTATTATCTGCAATCGGCGCAAAACCTTCCAGCATAATAAACCTCCATTCTGAAAATAGTTCATACTTCGGTTATTATATCATTAAGTTCTTAGTGTAAAATAATAATTGG
>DOWI01000413.1 GCA_003519645.1 Oscillospiraceae bacterium | reverse complement strand
GAGGCGTTTTATTTCATTAAAAAGGGCGTTATTTCCGTTTTCAATGTATTCATATCCCCAAATTCTGTTATAGATTTGCTCATAAGTAAAGACACGTTTATGATTTTCTATAAGCATATAAAGAATGTCAAATTCCATTTTAGTTAATTCAAGTTCATTATCGTTAACGAATACTTTGCGATAATCCGGATAAACCGATATCTCATTGTATGTAATAAAGTTCAAAGGGATTTTTCTATTCTCTTTCGCGTAACGCTGTATCATAATTAATATGCGGACTGTGTTTTTTTCAATATCCTTACTCCATTGTCTATATTCATTAGCACCAAGATTTAAGGCTTCAAGTTCTTTGCCGCAAGTGTAATCTGAAGTGAAAATATGGATTGGTATTGTAGTCACATCACGCATAATCTTTAACTGAGGCAGATAATTAATATTATCGGCATTTATGGCAACTATAACAAACTCCTCATGCGTAAGCCTTGTTATAGCTTCTTGAATGGAGCATGTTCTAACAAGTATTATCCTGTGTTTTAGCCATATGGAATATCGTTCTTCAAACCTTTGAATATCTTTATCCACGACGAGTAGTTTTAAATACATATTCACACACCCCTTTGCCAAAACAATTTATTGAAAATGGTGACAAGTTATTGCTTGTACAATAACTCATCGTCACATAAAATATAAATCAAAACAGTTGTTTGCGTTTTCCACGTATTATTTTTTGTTGTTTTTATAAAACTCCAGTGCATCTTTTGCATTGATTCCATCGATGGTCATATCGGTTATGTCGCAGTTTTCGATTTTACAATTTGCAAACCCGCCGCCGCTAAACGTGCTTCCGGTAAACCAAGCATAACGAAAATCGCTGTTATCTATAGTGACGTCAATTAACTTGCTGTTTCCCAACCAAGTATCGTGAAAAAGGGCGCTGCTGAAATCACAGTCGGTCACACGCCAGTTCGTCATTTTACCGTCGTACCAGTCCAGCCTATCCGTCCCGAAAAACCGGAATGAAACACCATCCATAGAACCATCTAATAGGGCAAAACGATAACGGCTGCTATTATAAACCTCGTCATGTGGTTTCAGCATTTTAATATAGCGATTCCAACGTGCATCCGTATAGAATGTAAACCCGTTATCGTCCGCAAATTGGCGCTTTTTGTTTTCAAAGTCAAAACAGAAGTGTTCTGTATTATTTTCGGATTCATTTGGGAAGTAAATATTCCAGCACAGAATATCGGGATGTTTTTGCTTTAGTAGTTCAAATAAATAGATATTATTATCGGGGTCGCAATAAGCAAGCTGGCGAATCAACATTGCTTCCATGCCGACAAACGCAAGATTGACCGCGCCAATACATTCGCCGTTTTGTATGATTTTATAGAACCATCGGCAATCAGGCATGTTATATCCGTTAAAGTCCCAATAAAATAGAAGCTTTTCCGTATCTTCTGTATTACCGTAACAGCGTTTAATCACCTTCGCCAATTCGGAAATATCCTGTTTGTCCGAGAGTTCGAGAGAGAGATCAATTCCCGTCATGTCAACAAACGGTTCCGGTATCAATTCAATAGCAATTTCCTTTACAGGCTCTGACAAAACTGTTTTTAACGCGGTTTTTAGCTCCTCTGATTCAGTGCTGGGGATCGTTTCAAGATATTTATACACGCTGTCCATATCCTGACGGTCTTTGAGCATATTGAGGAGTTGACGCAGAATAAGACCAAGAGCATTCAACTGTTCGGTTTCTTTTTTCGTTTCATACAAGTGACCGGTGAACACAGAGATAATCTTCGATAATTCATTAGAAGTAAAAATCTCCTGTATGGACGGAATGGATAGCCGCAGTTTACGGAGCAGAACGATCTGCTTGATCTTGAGCATATTTTCTTCATCATAAAAACGGTAATCATTTTCAGCGCGAATGCTTTGGAGTATACCCGCGCTTTCCCAATAATGCAGGGAGCGATGGGAAATCCCGAATTTGTTTGTGACATCGCCAATCTTCATTAGCATAAAAGACTCCTTCCTTTGCGTTTTTATTTTATTATAAAACCTTACGCAAGGTAAGGGTCAATAGGGGTTTGCTGAATATTTAAATTTCTTCTTTTAATTTAATCGGTGCATACAGATTCATTTGATTGTAGCCAAGCCCCTTTTTGATTTCATCGTCTACGAAAATCATGTGTCCCATCAATAAGCGGTCGCTGTCAATAATAAAATTCGTGTTTTCAAGCCATTTTTCTGTTTTTCTTCTCACCTTGTCATGGCTTTCTCCATCGCCGTCTACGCTGACCGCAACGGCATACAATCCGCCGGGATATTCGATGATTTTATATGGGTGCGTGTCAGCTTCTCTTATTTCGTCTTTAATTCCCCAAATCCATTCAACTTTTCCATCTTTTCCATACAAGAAATCAGGAGCATCAAATAAAATGGGTTTGAACAAATGCTTGTGAGCTTCTTGCCACTGTCCAAAGCCGCCGAAAAGCTCCTCAAAAGACATAAGCCCGGATGTCACCACTCTGCATTTGGGTATCCTGACAACCATGATATCAGGTATCTTTTTATCCAGTTTTTCCGTAATTTCAAATAACCGATTTACATTTGCGGCGTTTCCCTCATAATCCACATTGACAATTTGTGTCTCTATTTCCTTTGCCTTTTCATACAGGAGCCTTACATCCGACTCTTTCCCGAAATCGGCGTTTTCAATCTGACGAATAAATTCAAGAACGATTTCCCGCAGTTCATGAAGGAGGGACACTTCCTCGTCTATGGCGTCCACCTTTTTCCCCAAAACCTCCAACACAACCTCAGAGCCGGATGTGCTAAAAATCCGTTGAATGTCCTTGATGCTGATGTTCAACTTACGGAGGATTAGGATCTGCTCCAGCCTTTGAATGTTCGTTTCATCATACAACCTGTATGCGTATTCATCGCTCCGGGAGCTTGTTATCAAACCCATATCCTCGTAATAACGCAGTGTTCGGGCGGATATATCATACTTAGTTGATACATCTCTGATTTTGACTAATTCATTCATAAAAATACTTCCTTTCCGTTGGTCATAACATGTAGTATGACTTTGTCAACTACAGTATAAACTGTTCCCCAACGGCAGAGTCAAGAGTAAAGTGAGAAAATACGAAAATAGGTAGGGTTGAGTGGACTGGTTAGATAACACATAGGTTGAGGAGACAACGATCGGGACCATAGGTGTTCCCACTGTTAGTGAAGATCTCTGTAATGGCTGTTTCATACTGTTCTTGTTTGTTATCCCGTTTCTCTTTATTTTTCAACCANNGTCCGATGTAGTAAAGCGCGGACAAGTGTACCGTTCAAAGCACCACTCCGTGTCAACATCAAAACCCTCTTTTTCCAACCGCTCCCCGCATTCGCCTTCAAGCATATACACTTCGTTTTCGTTGCCGTAAATCCAACATACGCCGAGATTTCTTGCTGGGAAGTCAATGGATGCGAAGCCATTGGGGACGGGCGTTCCTTCCGGCATAAAAATACCAATCCAATACTCAAACGGAGTATCGTGTCCTCCACGCATTAAACCTATATATGCGTCGCCGTCCTCGTAAACATCCTTAAGGCTGCTATTGATTTGTTTTTCGATTAAACCAAACCAACCGTTTGAATGCCATTCGCTCCATTTCGCGCCGAAATTCCCATTTATACGATCTTCGTCGCCGTACTTTTTCCCGATGAACCTCATTGCTCCAAGACTTTGTTTGTACACCTTAATGATTTCCGGCATGTTTTTTACCCCCAATATGATGTTTTTTATTATTACTTTTAATCTTGCGGTAATCTTTGGCGAGGATAGCATAATATGCGGCATCACAGAAACCACCTTGATTATTTATGTCGCTCTGCCGCAGCGTGCCTTCATATTTCAGACCGCATTTCAACATCACTTCGCCCGAATTTGGATTCCGTGGGTCATGTCTGGACTCTATTCGATTTACGCCGACATCCTCAAAGAAAAAGCGAATGAGTTCTGCTAACGCTTCGGATGTATATCCGCTACGCCACCACTTTTGCCCGATACAATATCCGATATGTACCATCGTTATGTCATCACGCTGATCCACCGCAGCGATGCTCCCAATTGGTTCATTTATCTCTTTAAGAACAATCGCCCAACTGTAATGGTTGGGGTTTTCATATAAGGGCAGCCAACTGTCAATGACCGCTTTTGAAACAGATACATCCAAATGGGTGGGCCAAGTCAAATATTTCGTGACATTTGCATCACTTGCCCAGTTGTTGAACATGGCTTCTGCATCCCCTGCACAAATCGTCGTAATATCAACCGCTGGGTTTCAAGGGTAACTGTGCCTTTATGTGTCATCAAAACAACCTCCCCATTCCTTTCAGATAAAGCGTATTCAAAATCGCACCGCCCGCTTTCCACCAATTCTTACTGATTGCCCATTCTTCGGGATAAGCTGCCCAACCCCACGGAATGTTCCATGAACCGTCCTCAAGCTGTGATTTGATAATATACTCACATTCATAATCGGCGATATCTTTGTTGTCGGCATAAAAAACGCTGTCGCTTGTTTGGAAAAAGAATGACGGGATGCAGATATAATCGGTTTCCCATGAGGCGGTGTCTTTGGTGATGCTGTGCCGAACTTGCTCCCGCAAGCGTTCTTTCAATTCCGCCAGGTCAAAGATGTCTGTTGCACCCGCTTCTTCGCAATACTGCCACAATCTGATATAGCACCCCGCCGTATGGTTGTCGCCGAGAAGCTCCTGCCCGAAATAAGAATCAAATGCTTCCTTTGCAATACGGCAGCCCAGTTGATATAATTCACAACCTTTATCCGCAAAGCGAATGATAAAACCGGCAAGGCAGGCGGTGGGATTATAATCGTTGTGACAAGTGCTGTCTGATTCAACACTCCACCATGGAGCGCGGGGGTAGTCATTGTTGCTTTGGGGCGCGTTCAGCCAAAAATGGCCGGTATATTCTTTACCGCTTGCCAGATAGCGCAATATCCCATCTATAATTGGATGTGTACTATCGGTAAAATCAATCTCCCGCAAAATCTCTGTTGCCGTCCATGTCTGAATAGGCGCAGAGTTCGGATTCCAACAATCCGGCTCCAGCGCATGACCGAACCCGCCGTCCTCGTTTTGATAAGCGGCGAGAGCGGTCAACACAGCTTCTTTGCTGCCACCCTCAAAGTGATACTGCCACCGGGCAATATCTAAAGGTCGAGAGTTGCGGTAGATGAATGTGCGGGCTTTTTGATATGTGTTCATTTCTCAACTTCCTTTCGGCAAACTGCGAAAATTTAATATATTTCCATCAGGGTCTTTGAATTGAAATGACCTCGCTCCCCACGGATGAACAGTCGGTTCGTTTAGCACCTCCGCACCAAGTGAAAGCAAGCGCCCATATTCCATATCCAAATCGTCCACATTAAAACTTAAAATCGTGTTGCTCGAATTATCCGCAAAATCATAATAAAAATTTGTATTCTTTTCCAACATGAAAACTAAATATAGATCGTTAATTTCAAGAGTAGAGTGCCATTCGTCGCCTTCAGCCTTGCCGCCGAAAACGGATTCGTAGAAAGCGCGAAGCCGCAGTACATTTTTTGTGATGAAACATATATCTGTGAATTGTATGCTCATAGCTCTATCCTTCCGAACCGCTTTAGCTTTGCTAACATCCCCATTGTGCGGAAAGCTTCATATTGAGTTTGTAATTTTATAAGCCCTTCATCTTTGCCAAACGACCAACCTAACGGCCATCTGCCATCAGCGCTTTGTTGTTTTATCCGATATCCTAACGAATTGTCAACTGCATCTTTTACAACGGGATATACTATATTGTCCGGTGAATTAACCGAATCGCAGGGTAAATGTACATAATCAGCATCCGATTTTGTGTAATCAAGTTCCATAAAAGCGGTTGGATTTTGACATAAAATCGCCATCAGTGTTTTTAGTAAAATAGAAGT
>DOWI01000075.1:3117-3378 GCA_003519645.1 Oscillospiraceae bacterium | reverse complement strand
CAATTATCTTATCCATCCGTTTTTGCCCCCCACTCCATAAATCCCACCGTAAACAGCAGATGGTCAAATTTCTTTGTTCCCGTGTGAACAAACCCATTCGCAGCATACCAGTCTTTCAGGACGGTGTTCTCTTCCACGATACCAATAGTGATTTTACTTCCGCCAAGTTTCTTGACCTTTGTCTTGCAGAAGTCAAGCAACTTTTTCCCATATCCATAGTGACGGTATTCCGGCAGAACGGAAACATCATTCATATCATGC
>DOWI01000075.1:188-3105 GCA_003519645.1 Oscillospiraceae bacterium | reverse complement strand
ATGAGTTCCGTCACTCATATCAGTGAGCGACGCAAATCCGATAATTTTATCACCGATACAAAGCCCAAAAGGGTGATAACCGTCTTTGAGTTTTGACTCAAGCCGCTCATCTGTGATAAAGCTCGTGTGGCCGGGGCAGTTTTCTTTTGTCAGTCCGAAATCATGCGCCACAGTTGCAAAGCTCTTGCGGATAACATCGGCATAGTCGGGTAATTGTTCGACAGTCAACGATCGAATTTCTGCAAGGTCATGAATCTGCATACGAAACCACACCGCTCCGTCCGGACAGGGAAACTCAATGTCGGTGTTGTTAGGAAAACCCAGTAAGCGCAAATCTCCACGAGTGTATATAATTTCTTTGAGCCGATACAAATTCATCATAGTTTTGGAACAGAATCCGCCGCAGCCGTTTGTCGGCATAGGGCAACCGTATTCACAGGTGTATGTATCGCCAACCTCGTGACCATTGCGGCAATGCAGACGCTTGCCGTCCTTGGCGTGGCCAATGACAGTGATAGTGAAAGAAAAGTTTTCGGCGATATATTTATTCATGCCAGTTCCTCCAATACATCAATCAATACCAACCAATCGTGTATATGTAAATGCTCGCATTTTGACATCACGGAAGTTGAGAAATTCATCAAAACTCATGATTGTTTTTTTATTTTACATATTTTCCTTAGCTTTAAAGGCCATTTTGTCAGCCATTCCACCCCGTCATCCATTGAGGTATTCGGATGCTTATAAATGTCTATACCTTCAATCAATGGTTCATCCACTACATGGAGAAATCCATCAATCTGTCCGTTATGTCTGATGCTTCCGCCGACTGTATCATAGCAGAGCTTGTCAGGTTTATGTGAGAATGCCTCCGCTAACTCCCGCCAGCGGGTAATGGTGCTGCCTGTCCTTAATACGGTTAGTTCAATCGGGGAGCCGTGATACCATATATCAAACTTAAAATATGCCGCTATTTTGTCTACCGTTTGCTGAACTGTTGTGTTATCGTCACGGACAATCTCTTTTACGCCAAGCTGCGTCACCTCTCACGGCTTTTCCATGCTTTTCTCTCCGCTGACAATCTTATAGGCGTTTTGGATGCGCTGTTCTTTCTCCGCTTCGGTCAAGTCGGTGCGTTTGCAGATTCCGTCTAACATATTGCAATATTGGCGAATTTTCCGTTTTTTAACATACCGTACCCTCCAGATCAGAATGCTCTTTAAACATTCTTTGAAAAGTGCATATTATCGTTCCATTCCAATGCTTTTTCCTTTTCGATTGCCGTATGCTCAACCCATGCCGGACGTAATCCGCTCTTAATAGCGTTGCGTACCGAACCAAGATTTGACCACGCACAACAGTAAAACGGGACTTTTTCTCTTTTAAGAATTTCAATAGCCAACCGGGAAGTCAAAGCTGCTGCAACACCTTGTCGGCGGTACTCCGGCAGAACATCAATTCCTATTTGCCACATAGTATCACAATCGGCGGAGCATCCGGAAAGGCCAATCAATTTACTGTCATCATATGCACCAACCCCAAGCATATCTAAATGCGGTCTTGCCGGGGATAGCGCATTGCTCCATTGCGGCAGATATAAGTCGGTCAAATCATTCGGCTCTAAAACCCTTGTGTCATATCGGCATGGAAGCTCATACAATACATCAACATCCGGCAACCAATATTCCGCTTGATAGCACGGCAAAAAGCCGTATTTAATAAACTCGTTTGTCAGATGATGTATCTGCGGCATTTCAAAACAGCCATGAGGATATTTTGTGTCAATATACTTTTTGACGAAATCATAAATTTGTTCGTCAACAGAAGCAACGATATTGGAGCCATATGTAATTAAGTCGCAGAAAAACGGCAGACTTAGATAACGCCGGGCATTTTCGTTCAGCTTTGAAATGACTACCACATTTTCTGTCCTTGTAAAATCATCAGGAGAACAATTCGCGTCTATAGCGTGCTGTTCCATTGCAATACGTAAAATTTCAGCATTCGTCAAGCTATTACCTCCAATAACCTTTCTACAACCGTTAGTATTTGGCCATTTTTTATTCCTTCCACCGAATCCTTCGCCCAATTCGGAAAAACCTCTCGCTGAGAAGCGATAACCAATCCAGACAACGCATCTGCCACATAATCAACAACAACCTCACGCTCGTCATATTCGCCATATTCAGACAGGAAAGAGGCTTTTGCTTCTTCACNNAAAATCCCAGCAAACATTGCGAATGTCAGAATACACATATGATTTGTAAAAGAAATTGTAATCAAAAACCAATGCCGACAAACCATCACGCGCCACGGCAAGGTTGGAATAATGAAAGTCAGAATAGACAAGTGTGCGCGGAAGGCTCATCACGGCAGAACGGATTTGTTCAAAATTATCTTCAATAACTTGCCAAACCCGCGCATCGCTTGTCCCTGTCCGTTCTTGAACAATTTTTAAGTTTTCAATCGTCAGTTTATCGTATTCATCTATAAAATCGTGTGTATCCAAATAATCCCGCCCTTTTTGGTGGAGGATTTTATACCACGCTGCAATAAGTCTTGCAGTTTTCGGGTCGTACATATCATCTGCTGTGCCTAATCTGTAATCACTGCGCTCAATATCCTCAAGTAAAAGAGAACAGTCAGTTTGAGCGATTACTCTCAGCGTGGGAGNNCGCCAAACTGAAACGCCGTCTTTATTGCGGATTAAAGAGAGGGATGTAAAGGATATGCCCATGCGCTGCAATTCGGATTCCGCCATGTATTGCACAGTGTTTGCCACTTCGTCCTCCAACACATCCGCAAACCGCCCAATTGCAGCATTATCGACGTTTTTGTCTTCTTTTGAATAGTGAAGTGGTTCTTTCCTAATTTGCACAGCTTTTTGCAATATATCCGCATCGGCGCAAAGGCCTTC
>DOWI01000075.1:0-176 GCA_003519645.1 Oscillospiraceae bacterium | reverse complement strand
TTTCGCGCTGCCTGAACATGACGAGCGGTATCATCACGCATTTGGGAGTATGCAGGGTACGTCAATTGGCTACGAATATCTTCCCCGTACAACAACATACCGCTGTCAAACAGTTCTGCCATGCCGAAGCTGTCCATTTTATAGCCGTCGGTAATGCGCTGACCGCTTGTTCCCCA
>DOWI01000407.1:816-13446 GCA_003519645.1 Oscillospiraceae bacterium | reverse complement strand
GCCGAAATCCATAATATGCAGAACCAGTGTGTGGGTCGCATAATCGGTGCTGGGAAAACCAGTCAGAGCCATATTCTGATATCCCACAGCAAACGCACCGGAAATTGACATAATTGCACCGAACAAAAGCTGCGGACCCATTTGAGGAAATGTTACGTAATACAGCTCCTGCCAACGGTTCTTCAAACCATCCATGGCGGCAGCTTCATAATACGTTCTGTCCAATGCCTGCAAGCCGGCAATAAAAGATAAAAATCCTGCCCCGAAACTTAGCCAGACAATTACCAGAACGACTACCCAAAAGCTTAACTTAGCATCTGTCAGCCACATAATGGGATCCGAAACGATGCCAAGCTGAACCAGAAGGTGGTTAAGAAACCCCCTACTATCGGGAGAAAAGATATATGTCCAGATAAAATAGACATTACCCGCCAGCGTAGGTGCATATACGATCAGGGTGATGACACTGCGAATTCCCTTACCGAATTCATTGATTAACCATGCTACTAAAAAACTCAGAATATACCCTATGGGACCGGTAATGATGGCAAATAACAGCGTGTTCTTTAGCGCCAGATTAAAAATCTCATCCTCCGCAAAAATACGGATGTAGTTGTCGAGACCTACAAATGACGGTAACTGAATCATGTTAAAGTCGGTGAAGCTCATAGCCACGGCAGACAGCACCGGAATCAACATAAACAGGGCAAATACCAGTAGAAACGGCAGCAGCATTAAGTAATATGGAATATCCTTTTTAAGCTTGCGCTTTCTCAGACCTGCCGCCTCTGCAGGCGCTTTAAGCATGACAATCATCCTTTCACGCATACCGGGTACGAGATTTAGTCCAGTTTGAATTCCTTGCGCTTCCGAGTAATTTCCGCATTAATTTCTTTGTTGTAAATGGTTAGGGCGCGACGGGGCGAATTTATCCGACTAACTGAAGCACGGAATGCACTTGTGAGAGACCGCGATAAAACGTAATTGCCTGGGATCTGTGGAACGTTAATTAACCATTTTTGCTGTTCCTGCAGTATGGACAATTCATCTTCGCTCCATCCTATCTGTTCAAAAGATTTTATCGCGGCAGGATAATACCGGGCTGCAACACCCAACGCCGCTTCCATCTCATTCGCAAACTGGAGCTGGATTTCATCACTCACCCACCATCTCAGAAACTCCAGCGTCTCCCGGTCTGTCCCTCGTTTTTCGGCGGCTTTCAGCATCACGCATCCATGTCCTTTCGCGGTTTCAGAGCGGTCTATTGTTCCATCTCTCCGTCTCGTACCAGGAACAGGTGCAAATGCCCATAACCCCCGGATTTCAGGAGCCGCCTGCATAAGCTGGTTATATACAGAAATATTTTGAATCGCAAAGGGCATTTCACCGCTTCTAAAGCGGTTAAAAAAATCAAAGCTTCTGTCTAACCCGTATTCGGTATATAGCTCTACCCACTTTTCGAAAGCCGTCAAGGATATATTCTCGTCAAATAGCGTTTTCTTCAATTCATCGGTATAATATGCTCCGCCGTTCTGAAAAAGAAATTTGTCAAAGGTGGCAATCCCCTGCGAGACACCCATATTCACCGTATCAATTTCAGGAATACCTGCCTGCAGATTTTTTGACTGTAATATTTTCAGCATCAAATAAAACTCATCCCAAGTTTCCGGAATTCGAAGACCCAGCTCTTGAAAGACATCCGTCCGGTAAAAAATCACATCAAAGCTCTGGGACTCAGGAAGCGCATATATGCCTTTGTTGTAGCGATAGGGAATCCATGCGGAGGGGTGGTAGCGCTCATGGATATCGTCGATTCCGTACTCGGGACGGGAAAAATCGGATAAGGCACCTCGCATCGCCAAATTGACGGGAATGTCCTGCTGAATCATTAGCGCAGCATCAGGACCTTTACCTGCCAAGGTAGCCTGAATTAAGGTTGCGCCCGTATCCACCAGGCTAAGCCGCACACCTGTGCCACTTATTGGAGTAAATTTGTTATTGATTAGTTGGGAAACGACCTGCGCCTGATCCCTGCCTGTAGAAACCCAAACCGAGATGCTCTCATTGCCCCCAGACATCTTTCCCAACCCGCGGTAATCCTGAAAAAATGATCCAATTAGCTGATTGAACCAAAAGGATAGACTTTTTTGCCACTCAGCTTTCGCCCTGGGCAACGGCGCCTCTGCTGATAAAAACGTTATGTAATCCAATTCTAATGGCTGCTGCCCCAGCGCCGTCATCAAAGCCCCCATATCCTCAATGCTTCCCTTGAAACGGGACAGTCTCTCCGGGATCATGTATGGCTCATCGGCAAGCTCTATCACAATTTTCCGGGTTTCCTCAAGCTTAGAAGCCAGCGAGCCATTTTTTCCAATAATTTGTTTAATGGAACTTNNTCCAATAATTTGTTTAATGGCACTTGCAGTGGACTGCAGGGCATCCCCCGATGCTTTCAATCCACTTACCAAATCTGGAATCTGATTTTCCAGAGCATAATCCCGATAGATATCCGGGGTGCTACCTGTAATTACGATGATTTTTCGGTAGATGGCATTCAGATTCAAAAGCTGTTGGCGGATTTCCCGCAGGGGCTGCGCCATTTTGCCGGATGTAGCCTCAAGGGTGATCACATCCCCCTCTTGCAGATAAAACAAAAAGGGCTCGCGGTCTCCCGGCACCTTAATATACCAATCATCACGGTAATCAAAAGCAATTTCCTTTGCTTCCCTAAAGGGGACTTCTCCGTTGATTTTAATAGTTCGGTAAGAATTAAGACCCTCATTAAAACTTTGCCTGCACCGGAAAGCCAGCTTATAAAGCCCTGGCCGCTTCACCCCTACGCGCCAACTGATCCAAGTACCGGGGGTTCCCCAATTAGATTGCCCAATGGTATTTAGGCGAACCAGATTCGGATCATTAGGCTGCGTTGCAGCGTCTGTTCTATCGTGCATAGGGTAAAGAAATGAGGAGTTCTTTTCCCAAGCGCGCTCCGCCTGCAAAATTTCCGGTTCCCCGTCATGGCTGCTGCCGAAATGCTGTACCCGGTATTCATTGTAAGATATCGGCTCTTCCTCATTACCCAAGGTCAAAGATTTAAGGCATAGCGCCTCTCTTTTTATCCCAATGCGGATAACATGCTTTCCTTTTGATAAATAAAAGGCGTAGGGATCCACATAAAGACCTTGTATATCCGTGAGTGCTTTACTTATAAATCGAGGACTTTCCACCTGAGCAGGACGCAGATCATTTCCTAAATCATCTTGCCGCAACTGATTACCGGATTCAGATTTTTTGTCAGTCCAAATCCTATTCAAGTAGCATCCCTCAGCCTCGTCAAAAGGATATGATCCGTCTATCAAAACTGAAATAATAATATCCCGGCCGGTACCTTTCAATGGATAATATTCTGCCGTCAGGGCATACATCCCGGTTTCGGGAATATCGAATGCCCATTCACACCAGAGGTTCTCCTCCCCTAGCAAAACTCCCTGCTCCCCTTCCATGGTAAACGGCGCCATGTGAGGATCTTCCGCCGCCCGGTACTGCATGCCGCGAAGAGATATTTGTTTTTGCGTCTTTTGTTCCCCTTCATGCTTACGGCTGTAGTAAAAGTAGGACGTGGGGTTTGTTTCATCTGGCTGTATTTGAGGATCATCCCCCGTCGTTAAAGCAGCGCATTGTGCAGGAATCATCGGGACGGTAAAGGCCTGCACAGCCAGAACTAATCCCAGTAAGAAGATCCATATTTTTTTTGGATATTCATTGCATTTCAATTCATATTCACCCCGTTTGATTCCCGAACCGTTATTGCATTAATATTATTGCAAAGTAATCAATGTGATACCATATGCCGAGGGATCTTTCACTGAAGCGGCTTTTACCGCAACCATATCCCCTGCTTTCGCATCCGCTGCCGGTGTGTAAAGACCTGATGCGCTTACGGAACCCTTTCCATAGGCCATACTCCATGTCACGCCGCCGGTATTGTCCAGCACGGTCGCACCCAGCTGAATCGGTTGAGTTCTGGATGTCTGTGTTTTTACAGAGTCCATTTGCACCTGGGTTAAGGTAGGCAGAGTGGTGTAAACGATCATTATATGCTTTGAGCCCACACCGTTGTCCTTGAAGCTTCTGCCGCCGTTAAAGGTCCCCGATACCAGTGGTATAATTGCATTTCCATCCGGCACTGTCTCGTTAACAATGTACACATGCTTATAAAACTTTTTATCCACATTTAAGCTTCCAAAATCCACGGTAATATTTTTATCTACGGTGCTATCACATTCCACCACAATGGTATAGTCATTACCCTTTTTAAAAGTTGCAGCGCGTATATCATCAGAATTCACCGTTGTGGTAAGAACCTGGGAATGACCGGGGATATACCGTGACATTAGACTCAGCGGATAATAAACTTGGTTCGGATTAATCGCTCTGGTTGGAATTTCCCACATAGATGAGTTGATTCCACCCAGCACCCAGCCTCCATCCGTATCAAACCAAGTGCCGGACAGCACCCAGAACAGGAAGCATCCGATGCCTGAATTTGCACCGTTGATTAGATAGCCTCCATGCCCTCCCTGGTATGAGTTTAAAGTCGCACTGGGGTTTGCAGAATCTGTGCTCATTCCATATTCTGTAAGATAAAGAGGTTTATTCTGTGGAATCATATCCAGAGTCGATGGGAATCTGTTTAGCAACAAATCCTCAGCCCTTGCGTTATAGTTGTGATATGTATAGGCATCCAGACAATCGTCAATCCGGTTGACCATAAATGACAGCCAAGATGGATTCGAACCCTCCGGCCCCCAAATTTTTACTAATTTTCTCCGGCCATCCTTTACCAGACGGTTATGTACCGCCCTCACCATATCAGCGTAATATACACGCTGGTCGCCATAACATTCAAAATCCCAATAGCCTTCCGGCTCATTATAAAATGCAAGATATTTAATATTTGTAAACTTTTTTACGTTAATCAGTTGGTGAAGCAAGGCAGAGCAGGAGCGCGCATAGGCTTCCAGATCCAGCGGCGCACTGATTTCGGGCTGAATGCCGGGAATACAGAACCAGGAATGGATGCTTTCCCCGTTTTTCCAGCCAAAATTTAGCTCAACCTCAGTTCCCGCTTTCTGAAACGCCTCCATATAACGCTAAAATTGCTTCATTCGGTCACTTTCGAAGGTATAGTGACCCTTGGTGGGTTCCATCCAATCAACCTGGAACCAAACTCGAACCACCTTGGGCTGAACCTTTATAGTACGCTGAACCTCTAGCTCCCAATAAGCATCGTTAAAGCCTTGGCTACGGCTCTTGTCTGATAGTGAAAACGGAACCACGTTCGCACCGAAGCCGATAAAATCCTGTGTTATGATTTTGACTGCTGCAATGGTTACCTTATGCTCGGGTCCTGATGCTCTGGGAGGAATGGTGGGAATCACCCGGGAAGATGATGGTGTGGTGGATGTAGACGATGTGGTTGTCCCTGTTTTAGATCCTCCTTCGGAGGTAAGGGGTGAAGATGTTCCGGTATCTGTTGTTCCGGTATCAAAATGTGATGATTGCTCCATTGAAGTAGACTCACTCCCAAAAATTGTACTAGTCGATGGCCACGAGGATTCCGTATTGCTTCGCGAACCAGTTGAAGTCGTAGTCGATGAGCCGCCGCTTGGCGTAGGGCCCGACGGCCTGCAGGAAACAAAAAGCAGACCCAGGACCAGACTTGCCAGCACTGACATTGCGGTAATTCTCCTATATGCCAATCTGAACACTCCTTGTCATAAAGATTTATAAACAAAAATAAAATAGTACGAATGGAATTCGAAATTTTCTCGGTCATAATACATTTACACTTGCCCATAATCAACCAACATTCATTAGTTGCCAAAAATTTTCTAAAATTATTGATTTTAACTATAATTACTGTATAATGTAAGGTGATATTGTAAACTATTGGAATTGAGGGTGGAAATATGTATACTTATCGAATTGAGATGGTGAACCATGACGACATGTCGGATCAGAAGGGTGTGACTATAACAAGAGATAAATGGTGCTCCACTCCTTTACATACCCATGAATTTATTGAAATTGTATATATCATTGCTGGCAACGGTATTCAACAAATAAATGGTAAAGATCATTTCGTCAAACGCGGCGACGTGACATATATGAAAATCGGCGACAGTCACAAGTTCTGTTCCAACAATGGTATGCAGGTGCTCAATTGTATTTTTATGCCTAACGCTTTTCCTCACCATATTGGTAACGAAAATACAAATGCAGATTCGTTAGACGCCATCCCAAACCTAATACATCTGCCCAGCAATTCCATTCTGGAAGTGGAAAACCTATTGCTAAAAATCGAAAGAGAAAATGAAGAAAGACAATTTGCTTATCAGTCTCTGCTAAAGAACTACGCCTCAATTCTCGTAACCTTGCTTTTCCGGTATGCGCGTTCCGAAAGCAACGCAAGCACCAACGCCTTTGTATCCTCCATCTTGGATTATCTCGAGGAAAATTTCGCAAAATCGAGTTTGGCCTTAGTTTCAAAGCATTTTAATTTCAGCCCTTCCTATTTCAGCAAGCTATTCAAAAAGAATGTAGGCATGAGCTTTTCGAAATATATCACTGACCGGCGAATGCGAGCAGCCATCCGTTTAATTACCAACACCAACAATACAGTTGCAAGCATCTTAAAGGATGTAGGTTTTACAGAACCAAAGCAATTTTATAAAGTATTTAGAGATTATACAGGGACGTCCCCCGGTGAGTACCGTAAAGCCTATCAAAATGCAATTAGTACAAATGATTCGGAACCCCCAGTGTTCTCTGCTGTCGGCTACGAAAATTAAGTAAGATCAGCCCACTGCCATTCTACTTCCCCCAGCCATTTCCAGCTTATTGGCTCTCCAACCCCGAAGAACAATTCGCCTTCCTCCATATCGTTGCTGACATGTATTATTACTTGATTCCATCCGGCTTTAAGTGTTCCTAACTCTGATGGTCCCCGGTGCACCGCTGGCTCAAATATCTCTGCGTCGTAATTGATTAGGAGCTGCCCGTTCAACCACAATTTCATTGGACGCGTGCCTTGACATACCAATCGTGCCTGCTGGGATGCAATAACCTTTACCTGTATGGCATACAGGTATTCACCTGGCGGAACCTTTTGAAAAATTTCATCCGCCATAATATGTTCCGCCCCTTCCAAAAGGTGTAAAGGCGGGCATGAATCTGATTTATACGCCGTTTTCTTGCGAATCCACGGATAAGCCGTGACTATCCCCGAGGTAATCGTAAAGGTCATGCCCCCCGCCGTACAGATGAAGTCCAAAGCGTTAAACCGCTTTTTAGGGGCATTGATTTCCTGCAAAATCTGAAAACAGACGGATGTCTCTTCATCCGCTGCAAGAGATAACTTGAAAGATTTGGGTGTAATATCAAAACCATCGGGCACCCTCAGTTTTACCTCAGCTTCGATACTTTCCCCTGTCGGATTTTGGAACCGTGCGATGAATCCCGACCAGTCATCATAATGCAACGCCACAGACTGGGGATAAATCAGACTGACGGCAAGAGGGGTTACCGAAATTAGACTTTCCCGGCTATTGTATCCGTCCTCCAGCTTTAAAGAGTAAGGATTCGCCGCCCAGGGAGGAGCCATATTGTAGCGGACATCTTCCATAGAAGGAGCCTGAATAATTCGAAACGCAGACTTATAATAACTACCAACATCCTCCGCCAGAGCAGCAATTTGTCTGCACAGCTCCTCCTTTGTGCGACATGCATGCACCCCAACAATATATGGTGAAAGTACCAGCTCATCCCCAATGGGACGGGTCCATTTTTCCTCAATAGCGTCGGGGTTTATGATCCCCAGAATTGACCCCAATGAAGCGCCTGTGCAGTCAGCATCATACCCCATATTGACCACCAGACACAGAGTGTCGCTGAAATCACCCCGCCCCTCTAGCATTGCTAAAACAATCAGGCAAACATTAACGGTTACATCCGTCCAGTTATAGACGCCATACTTTTCAATAATTCTACGGCGAACATCCTGCCAGCTTACACCCTGTTTCCACCAGCTTACAGTGTCACGAATACCCTGTGCAAAACGACCTGAACCTGAAACATAGGATAGACCTGTTTCAATCAAAGACTCCAGATCTCCGGATATGTAAGCGGCGCTTTCTACAGCTGTTAGAAAAACACTGCCGTCCACCCCATCGCCAAAATGGTCTACGCAGGCGTCCTCCCTCGCAAGCTTAACTGCCAACCCTGGATCCCCCGGAGCCAGCGACGCCCACAGTTCGCTGCGTATGGCCGCACCCATGCCGCCTTGGAATTTATTGTTATAATATCCGCACAGAGGTGCCTGCAAGCCGCTTTTTAGATTATCATGGGCTACCCCATATTCATCAGGTGCAAACCCAATATGCTCCCATGCCTCTGCTAAATGCTTTCTGTTAACCGGAAGACCTTTTCGGCGAAGGCATTCAACCCACACTACCTGAAGATCCAGATCGTCATTGCCGACCATTGCGGTTGGGACTGGATCATAATATGTTACATGATACGAAGCTTTCTGTACGCCCCTATAAATACCTTCGTAGGGCATTCCTAAAGTTCCTCCTACGGCTTTGCCTGTATAGCATCCCATGAGCTTTCTAAAATACTGTTCGAATAAAATCTCAGACATACAAAGCCTCCGTCATAACTGCTATATTTTTTTCTTAATTCCAACTCCATGTTATAACTATTCTACACATTTTTCAATGGTGTTTTTGGTTCAACATATAGTCCATTTTAGTCTTCCTTTTTACTCGTTGCTGACTTTGAAACAATCGAAAACAATCTATCACATGGCGAAGTATTACAAATTACACTGTATTTATTGTATCATATCTATCTATATTTTACCAATCTATAACTTTGTAAAGAAAACAGGACGATATGAGCAAACAGCTTGGCTACTAAAACTTAAGAAAGTATTATTAAACCCAGTTTTCCGGTCTTTACGGTATAAAAGACTGGAAAAGCTGGGTATATTTTGGATATAATGTAAATTCGAGCAAGAACGGACTATAGTATAGCCCGATTTCACTATTGTTTTATGTGTGCATTATTTATAGAATATATTCACACTCCATTAAATTATTATTTGTTATGTCGTTACCTGCGCATTGTCGGTCGAAAATTTGGGAATAGCGCGGAGGAGTGACGCGCGTGTAAATGAAAGGAGAAAACCATGAAAAAAAGACAATCGTTCTCGCTCGTAGTGACAACAGCCGTTATCCTTTTTGCACTACTGGGTCCTCTTACCCCGTTTCTCGCAAAAGCAGCCACAAATGACGCTGACGGTAAATTTACGGTCGCCATTATTCCCGACACACAGCTGGAGCTAATTAGTAGCCGAATCGGGAGGGAGGTGTTTGACCAACGGAATCGCTGGCTGGCCTACAGCGATAAGGTGGATGATCTGCGGTACGTAATCCAAACCGGCGACATGGTCACATGGAACACCCCGGATCCTACGCAAATTGAAGGTTCTTCCAAAGGCATGCGAGTTCTTGAACAAGCAAATATCACCTGGTCCTCTGCCATTGGAAACCACGACACCGGAGCGGTAGGACCGGAAGGAGGCGGGACAGGCCTTTCCGTTCGCCATACGGTTACCCATAACAGTTATTTCCCCCCCTCCCGATTCCCAGGTATGGTGACCTTTGAGCCGGGGAAAGTAGACAATAACTACCGCACGTTTGAAGCCTGCGGGATGAAATGGCTGGTATTGATTCTGGAGTTTAACGCCAGAACCGCCGCAATCGATTGGGCTAAAAATGTTGTGGCGAGCCACTCTGATTATAATGTAATGGTTGCAACCCATTCATATCTCACCAGCAGCGGAGGCATTAGTCAGAATAAAGAATATGGTGATAATTCCGCCCAGTATTTGTTTGACAATCTGATCAAAGTCTATTCTAATATAAAGTTTGTGTTTTCGGGCCATGTGGGTCAGTCATTGTCACGCACAGATTACGGCATACATGGAAACAAAATCGTTTCATATCTGGGATGTATGCATGACTTTAACGGTAATCCCGTAAAACTAATGGAAATTGACGTCAAAAATGGAACCGTCACAACCCAGATGCATCAACCATGGCATAACACAACTTGGGGTTCCCAGGAAACCATATCAGGCATGAGCTTTGTGGGCACGCCTACATCACAACCTGCCGGCACAAAAAAGATTACTACGTCAACAGGTGTTGGCGGAAACATTACACCAGCAGGACCAATTTATGTGCCGACAGGATCAAATCAGACCTTTACTGTTACCCCCAAGTGGGGATATGTCCTGTCTTCGGTCACCGTGAATGGAAATCCTGTCAGCTTAACCGGCAATAAGTATACACTCAGCAATGTACAGGCAGACGCCAGCATTTCCGCAACATTCAGCCCCATTAACACACATACTGTTGACACATCGGTTTCGGCAGGGGATGTCAGTGCCTTACACAGTTCCAATTTGCTTAACGGGCTTTTACCGGCATTTAATAGTGAGCCTCCAAAGCAGCGGCCGATCTCATCTTTGACAAACGGCAACGGCACCGACCATGTTGACTTTTATGTTGATGATGTCGGCGCATTCCGTATGGTTTATGATCTGGGAGAAACCGCAGTTATAGATTCTTTGCTTTTTGCGGGAATCAACAATCTACAATATGCGACCGGAAAATATGAATTGTATGTATCTGATTCAATTTATAACTGGGACGTCGGAGCACCTGTAGTCGTCTATAATAATACTTCGTCACCTACTTTGATTCAGAAATTCAATTTCAATGCCGGAACCAAGCCGGTGGGGCGCTATGTTGGTATTGTTATTCGAGATATCAGTGTTTCATCAGGTGACGGTTCGGCCCGAATTGCTGAATTGGGCGCCTACGGCAGCGTTGCGCCTAATGCGTACAACGTGGAAACCGATATTACATCGGCAGATATCTCCGCTTTGCACGATTCAAATCTGATAAAAGGGAAACTCCCCAGTTTCATCAGCAGAGCAGCGGATAGTTCCCGAAAAGAGGAATACATGACAAACGGCGTTGGTTTAACCACAAACGCGCATGTAGATTTTTGGGTGAGCGATACAAGTAATTTCAGAATGGTGTATGACTTAGGGCAAACAGAGGTCATTGGATCACTGCTCTTTGCAGGCTACGATCAGATACAGAATGCAACAGGAAAATATGAATTCTATGTATTCAACACATTCAACGATGCGTCGTCATGGCAAAATGATCCCGTTGCAGTTTATGACAACACTGCAAACACCACGTTAGCGCAGAAAATCACATTCGCACCCAACCAAAAGCCCTCGGGGCGGTATGTCGGTTTGAAAATCACCGATGTGAGCGTTGCCGGAAGTGATTTGTGCGCTCGTATCGCCGAGGTGGGTGTTTACGGTTCCTATACCGTTAGAACAGATATTACATCAGCAGATATCTCCTCTTTGCATAATTCAAATCTGATAAAAGGGAAACTACCCAGTTTCATTAGCAGAGCGGCAGACAGTTCTCGCAAAGAGGAATACATGACAAACGGCATCGGTTTGGACGCAAACGCGCATGTTGATTTTTGGGTGAACGATACAGACAATTTCAGGATGGTGTATGATCTTGGGCAAATGGCATCTGTTGAATCCTTACTGTTTGCGGGATACAATTTAATTCAGCATGCAACCGGCAAATACGAGTTCTATGTGTTTAATACTTTCAATGATGCATCTTCATGGCAAAGTGAGCCCGTTGCAGTTTATGACAACACTGCAAACACCACGTTAGCGCAGAAAATCACATTCGCACCGAATCAAAAGCCCGTGGGGCGATATATAGGTTTAAAAATTACCGATGTGGACGTTGACCAAAATAATCAATGTGCTCGTATCGCCGAAATTGGGGTATACGGTAGCTATTCATAACGCTCCGGAATTTCGCATGCGATAGGCGTATCACTGAAGAGCACTACTGGGGATAATATTTGTTTGCTAAAGCAACTGAAACAGTGAAATGTGGGGGATACTTTTATCCCCCACATTTCACTCTACGATATCCGGGCAAAAGAGGCAAAGTACGTTAACCTTGCCAATTCGAAAAATGAATGAATCAGACAGTGTTGGCACGAGCCTTTATAAATCACAAACAGGTATTGTGTTAACACAATTTAGGATGGAATATGATTATGTTAAAATCATCTATCAATAAAAAAATCCTATCCGTTTTACTGGTTATATTCATTGCCTTGCCTGTTATTTCCCTAAAGTCGATTATAGCAAATCAAATAGTATATAAATACAGGGTTCCTTGTTTGGCTCGAAGCCCTAATAAGTTGNNCTATTTCCTGATTTGTTTTTCCTTCTATTTTAACTTATTAATTTCTTCTCTATAATCCCGCACTCGCGTATACCGAGTCCTTTTTGCCATATAAGCACCCCCTGTTGTTTAATAGTTCTACAACAGGGGGTGGCTTTGTTCAATGTCCGTTTTTGGGGGTTCTGTTCATAAGCCGGTGGTTTATTGGTTTTGACGCGGATAAGACGCGCCAAAACAGGCTAAAGCCTACAAA
>DOWI01000407.1:0-792 GCA_003519645.1 Oscillospiraceae bacterium | reverse complement strand
GACCAACTCAGCCATCTCTCCATATAAACAAACCAATATTCATCTCATCGGAATCAATTAATTTACCGACCTGATGAATTATACACGAAACATATTTTGATTTCAAGCATTTTATAGATTTTAATGATGATTTTTAATGGAAAATAAGAAAAAACAAAGGTTTATTCAACAACTGCATCATCATTTAACATAGCTTTGTGAAATACTGAAATTTCTTCCTCAATTAAATCGCGAACTCTTTCAGCAATCTTTTGATTCTTGGTACTGACTACAGAGATGGTAATATCCTGTTCCGTAATGACAGTTGGAAATAAAAACGTACCGAATGCAGAAGGATGCGTCACATTAACCGCAACTGCTTTTGCTTTGCATTCATCTGAAATTGCAATATTAATTGCGTCGTTATTCGTGGCAGCAACGCATAGATAGCAGGACGAGCAGTCTCCACGATAATAACGTCTTGGGATATATCTTATAAGCCCGTTCTCTTCCATATCACGCAGCTTTGTGCAAAGTGTCGGACTTATAATTGTTATTTTCGCGCCAAACTGCAAAAGAACTTCAGCCCGATTAGCAGCCTTATCCCCACCGCCAAATATAATGCAATTATTCCCATTTAAATCGATGTATAATGGAAAACGCGGTGCCATTTCGTCACCCCACCATTTCTGATTTGCATCGTTTGAAATTAGAATCGCTTAAGTAATATGTAAACTTATGTTAATAGTATACCATGGTTTTATAAAATGTACAAGCTGTGGTTGCAGGCAAGTCTGTGTCAAGTTAATGTTG
>DOWI01000186.1 GCA_003519645.1 Oscillospiraceae bacterium | reverse complement strand
ACCGACACATTTCACTTCTTGCATGAAAGCGACCGCTTCTTCTTCCGGCATATCTTCAAAGTGGAAATAGTGTTTTAACGGTATTACGCACAGCTTCCCGAATAACCGCCCCTGTCCCGGATATTCACCGTGAACCCAATAACGATCATTCATTAAAATATCGCCTGATTTGTCATCATGTTCAGGCTCCGTAATACAAGGACAAGTTTCTTGTTTTGATTCTTTGATAAATTTAGGATAGCGATAATGAAAACTCTTACCGCGTTTATTATCATCCGCTTTCCTGACCAACTCAGCCATAGGGCAACCGTCAACATTTATTTCCTTAACAAATCCAAAGCCGTTATTATCGTAATGGCGACGATCCGATCTTAAAGGTGTGCTTTCACCGACAGGGAGATTTATGGAAATATCATTGTTGGTATTTAATTGCCTCAACGCAACTGTCAACAGCCTTTCAGCCGTTTCCTGATGATTGGCATTTNNGCATTTGGCGAGACAGCGAAAAAGGTTATCCTATTATGTGACCGGGAAAACGCAATTGCTCCGTTGCAACGTCCGGACATTCTATCGACGGCGGCAACCGCTTCGTATTGCTCGATTTTACGGTTCATGTGATCGTTAAATCCATCATACCACTTGCAAAAATCGGTCGCCACTTCTGATATGTATTGGTCATATTCTCTTGATAAGGCTTCCCACATGGGAATGTCCTGTTTTGTCGCCCACCGTATCAGCATAATTCATTCCTCGCTTTCCATTGTTCCGCAATATTAACCGCGTTCATGCGCCAATCTTCTATACCGTCAATACGAATCACCGGACATACAAGCGTTGCTGCCCATTGTTCGATTTTTAACAAAGAACGGGAAGCCACAAAATCGCGGAATTTTTGTCGCTGATCATACATATCGCCACCTTCACGGACACGGTTGCCAAATTTATTTATTTCGCGTTGTTCTATGCGTTCTATTCGCAGTTCGAGCGGAACTTCGATACAAACAGTGAGGTCGTACAACGATTCGATTTCCTTGCCAAAGTCGCCTGTGACAGCGGAGAGAACAAATCCGCGATTTTTTTCTATATCGGCGAGCATCAGCTTTATCTGCTCGTCACGGGAGCGTTCATTTTTGTATGGGATTTCTGATTCCGCGAAAGCATATGCTTCGTGATCCATGTGCTTAAAGCCGAGAATCCGGGCAAGCTCACGCCCCAGCGTGGTTTTACCGCTTCCGTTTGCACCAAATATGATTATCCCATGTGGTTTGCTCATTTTGTCCTCACTCTTTTTGATCGTTCATACAATTTTTACTATACACATCATTTCTTATATCGAATTGATTTCTTTCTCCAGCTTTTCAATCCCGCTTAATATATCTGCAAACGTAGGTTTCGCGCCGAAGAGCATGTTTTGCATATGCTCATAATCATCTTCGAGTATTGCGAGATTTCTTTCCGTCGGCATCAGCCGCATCGTACCGGGCTTGGCGTTTTCATACCTTGCCCACGGACAGCGGTAAAATTTCTCTTTGAACCGCACAACCCGATCCAACAGTTCCAAATCAACAAATGCCGCGGTCTTAACCGGCGAAAATGCCATACAATACAAATCATAATAATGCCGGGAATATCTCACCGGAAAAGCTCTGTCATCGGGACGGTTTGCTTCCCGATGCAAAATGGTGACTTTTTCCCAGAAAGTTCGTTCAGGCAAAACAGTCAGAACCTCTGTGGAAGGTTGCTTGAACAACCTCGGATATTGAGTGGCGGCATATGGAGCGACTGTCTTCCCGGCTGCAGGCGTCCATGCGGCTAACGCGCCAATTTCAAGGAGGATGACCGGCAGAATAGAAATATCTTGGAATCCGCGCTGATAGGCAAGCGCCACTGTTTGAGAATCGTCATCTTCTATGTAGCAACGAATCGCAGCATCAATCTCTTTTTGAAGATCGGTCATGATTGCCGGAAGAAACTCACCCCGCAGAAACGATTCCGTTCGCGTGTTTGCCTGTTTATTGAACAAATCCTGTTTCGTGTTGCTGCGTTCCTCCCAAGGTTCGTCAATGCCGTAGCCGAGCAACCGCCAGTCGAGGATCAGGTCTATATCTTCAGAAAAACGTTCAACCAATCCGTAAGCTTTTGACAGGCTTGTACCGCCCTTGAAGGCGATATGGTTCTTCCACCGGCACCGGTGAAACAGATAATCAAGCGTATAGCACACCCAAAAGTCCTTTTCAATAATCGCTTCGGTCATACCCATCTTTGCCGCCGTGTTTTTGAATAGGGCGTTTCTGTCGTTTTCGTTGATTNNTCATCGCTCCTGCATATTTTCTTTATCAATTCATAGATCCATGAGGTTACGGTTTTGGCTTCTTCGAGCATTTTTTTCTTTTCTGCTTTTGCCAGTCCTTTTTTCAGTTTAATTAAAATCGAGTCGGTCACGTTCTCTTTACCAAGCGCTTTCAACGCCTGAACCACAAGCGCCGTTTTATAGGAAAGCTTGGATATTTCTTTATTGGTAGTTTTTTTGAATTTTATCGTCGTTTTATCAAAAGTGTATTCCTTGTAGGTTCCGTCGCTGACATACGACCACACCGCGGGAACCTGCGTGGAAAGACCGAGCAGATTTAACGCCGTATCTCCGCACGGGACAATTGTCCATCCGAATTTTCGCGCTAAAGTCTGCGCCACCTTATCCGGGGACGGAGCGATGTGTTCGCCAAGGAATTCGTTATATTCGGGATATTCATAAACGCCAAATAGAATGCGCCGAATAACGCCGGTTTGCTCAAGGCGCAGCAATGCTCTGTTTGCCGAATCAGATGATGCTAAATCCGTAAAATCTGATGTAATAAAAATTGATCCGGTTCCGCTGGAAACAATTCTATCTTCAATTTTCTTTAGGGAAGTTACTCTTTTCATCATATCACCTCGTCGGATTTATTATATACTAATTCCGACGGATTATCAATAGCATTTCAAAATATTTTTCCAAATTAAAAAACGCTTTTTCTGAAGAAACTTGTTTCTTTGTTTACAGCGTATCAAA
>DOWI01000127.1:3087-5014 GCA_003519645.1 Oscillospiraceae bacterium | reverse complement strand
TCAATTAGACGCACTCGATCCAACACGGACTTTGACAGTATCTCTAATCACGCTAAAGGCAAACTAACGGAAGCTCTTATAAATCTTCGCTACACGATATCAATGATGTTATCTACAATAAAGGGGGAGGAATAAATGAACGATTTCAGTCTATATGTTCCCAATGTGCATTTTGAACAAATTCCGATTAGGAATCTTGTTTCCAATCAAGAATACCAACGCAACCTATCCCGATCTCATATTGCGCGAGCAGCGGCGAACTTTAATTTGCATCAGATAAATCCGGTTAAAGTCAGCCGTCGTGATGGTATTAACTATGTTTTTAATGGACAGCATACCATCGAAATTGTTGCACTTATATCCGGCTCCAGAGAAACACCTGTATGGTGCATGGTTTATGATGATTTGAGTTATGAACACGAAGCAGATATTTTCGCCAATCAAATGAAATTTGTAAAACCACTCAACCCCTACGAAGTTTTTATGGCAAACATTGAAGCCGGAAATGACGATCAGCTTATTATACGTGACTTGGTAGAATCGTATGGGTTAAGCATCGGAAGTAGAAAGGGGCATGGAGTAATATGTGCGGTATCTACTCTAGAGTTTATTTACAAAAAATACGGATACCACGGGTTAAGCCGTGTTTTACGATTGATTATCGGAGCATGGGAAGGTGACCTCAATTCCTTTTCCGCAAATATTTTAAATGCCGTCACAAGGCTCACAGTTGTATATGAAGATACGCTTAATGACGAGTNNATTTAAAGAAAAAATCGGAGCAGTTTCAGTGAAACAGCTTGTCCGCACAGCGAAAGAGCGGCGCCCCGGTTCTATGGGTGTTGCTGAAGCGATGGTGCTCGAATATAACGGTAAAAAGAAAAGTAATAACAATCGTCTATTTATTAATAAGCTCTATTCACGCGAACACGCTATCTTTAAAACATTAGATGCTCCTGATGAAATGCTAAATGACGAAGTGAGCAATTTCAATGAAGCAGATATATTTGAAAATCTTCATGAGGAAGATATGGAATAAGAACTGCACTTTCACATTTTGTTTTGAGGTATCGTACCAAAATGTATACGATGCCTCAAATGCCGTTTTAGACCCCATAAAACAGGTTAAACGGATAATGTCGTTCGAATAAATGTATTAATTAACTTGAAAGTCGTTGTATTTTATGTTTGAGAGTGGTATAATAAGTCTATCCTATCTTTAAGAGACGAGGTGACTAATATTGTACCGTAAAGCAATAGAGCATTTATTTAAGTGGAAAGCTAAAAAGAACAGGAAGCCGCTGGTCATACGGGGAGCAAGGCAGGTCGGGAAAACTTGGTTGATGAAAGAATTTGGAAAGACTGCATATCAGAGCATGGTTTACATCAACTTTGATAATAACCGTCGTATGAAAGAGCTGTTCTCTACCGACCTTGATACAGAGCGTATCATCATTGGGCTTGAACCTTATTCAGGGGATAAAATCGATCCCGATAACACATTGCTAATTTTTGATGAGGTGCAGGAGGTTTCCGCAGCTCTGACTTCCTTAAAATATTTTTATGAAAACGCACCCCAATATCATATTGTGTGTGCTGGGTCGCTGCTGGGTGTTGCCTTGCATGAGGGAACTTCTTTCCCGGTTGGCAAAGTAGAGTTTATGGACCTGTTCCCACTTTCTTTTACTGAGTTTTTAATGGCTATGGAAAAAGAGCAATACGCCGATTTGCTTGAAAAACAAGACTTTGAAATGGTAACCACCTTCAAGCATGAGTATATCAATCTACTAAAGCAATATTACTATGTAGGCGGTATGCCGGAAGCGGTGCTTGCTTTTTCTGAAAACATGGACTTTGGGGAAGTTAGACGGATTCAGCAGCGTATAATGGATGCCTATGAACAGGACTTCTCGAAACACGCCCCAAC
>DOWI01000127.1:0-3066 GCA_003519645.1 Oscillospiraceae bacterium | reverse complement strand
TTCATATACGGTATTATCAAGGAGGGCGCACGTGCAAAGGATTATGAACTTGCTATGCTTTGGCTTAGTGATTGTGGTCTTGTTTATCAGGTTCACCGGGTTACCGCACCCAACTTGCCCCTCAAGGCTTATGAGGATTTGAAAGCCTTTAAATTATTCGTTGTGGATGTGGGATTGTTATCCTGTATGGTTCGGTTGCGCGCCGATACCCTTCTCGACGGAAATGATATGTTTAAAGAGTTCAAGGGTGCTCTTACAGAGCAATATGTTCTGCAACAGTTGAAAACACTGGAGGATTTACAGGTCTATTATTGGACAAATGACCGCGGAAGTGCGGAGATTGATTTCTTAATTGACAATGGGAAAGAAGTTATCCCCATGGAAGTGAAAGCTGAGGTCAATTTACAAGCAAAGAGCCTTAAAACCTACAAAGAAAAATACAATCCTAAAATATCCGTTCGCACCTCAATGACAGACTATAAACAGGAGAATTGGCTCCTCAACCTCCCTCTTTATGGTGTTGAGATAATCAAGGATTTAGAATAATTTGAGGATTGTTTAGCGAAAAAACAAGGGTATCCATGTTGAAATGGATATCCCTTTTTTCTTGTAAAATCCTATTTCGTCTATTCATCGCACAAGATTTCAAATATCTGCCCCTCGACATTGAACACTTCATCAATGGGGATTTGGTTGCCATCGGCCATAACAATAAGTCTTTCAAAATCATCTATTTTTTTAACGATGCCGTTCGCTGTAAGATAAGCACCGCCTTTTTTCTTTGTGTCCGGCTGGAAATAGGTTATTGAAATTTCATGTTGCTCGTTTATCCTCTCGGCAATGAATTGCAACCTGTCGCTCAAATAGTTTTTCTCAGATTCGTCAAGCTCCACACGTTTTTCAGTCAGCCTTGCAGTTTCTTTGACCGCAGCATCGTGACCGGTGAGTGCTGCAAAGGGTGAAAACTGCGCCGCCCTGTCTGTTAATGCCATGGGAGTACGGGTCTTAGAAATAGGACGGGGCAAACCTATAATGTCATCATATTTTTTACTCATTCTTTATGCCCCCCAATTTGCTTGTTCCGGTCTGTTGTGGTAGCACCTTCCTCCAGATTCATACCTTTTAAAATAGCGTTCTTACCGTGCTTTTTCTTAATATCCAGTACGGTTTTTTGTATTTTCTTTTCTCTGGCAAACTCAGCTTCTTCTTCCGCTTTCTTATCTTGTAATGCCTCGTAATCTGTAAAGAAATCGAGTTGTTCGAATTTCTCTGTCTTTTGAACAGTGGATTCATCGACAATACGGTTGACCGAAATATTGATTCTTCGGATTAGNNGTTGTGCCATGGGCAGATTTGGGAACAGCGCGCCCGTATGTGTCGGTGGTGATATCACCACGATACAGCTTTTTTATCTTGGGATTGGTTAGATTCTCTCTATCATAACCCACCGTCAAAACAATTTGGTCAGTTACAAGGCTTTTATCAACTAAATCAAGCACCAGCAAATCGGTCATTTCTCGTGCAATCAACTTTGCTTTGTCAAAGGTATATGGATGTTGTAAAACCTGCCCAGAGCCAATGCTGTTGGACTTTGGTTTGTAGGCTTTAATATCAGCAATGGTGCAAGGCTCGAAGCCCCACGCATGATCAATCAGCAGTTCTGCATTTACACCAAACATTTTATATAGCAAATCCTCGTTATAATGTTCGGTAGGTTTACCAAGTGAGCATCTTGCGATATCCCCCATAGTAAAGAGGCCTTGTTCCTCTAATCTTTTTGCATATCCCTTTCCCACCCGCCAAAAGTCGGTCAAAGGACGGTGCGACCAGAGAAAACGACGGTAACTCATTTCGTCCAGCTCTGCAATCTTCGCACCATTTTGGTCTGCCGGAATATGCTTTGCCCGTATATCCATAGCAGCTTTTGCAAGGTAGAGATTTGTGCCTATCCCTGCCGCCGCTGTGATACCGGTGGTTTCAAGAACATCCAAAATCATTTTCGCTGCAAGCTCACGGGCAGATAGTTTATAGGTATTCAGATAATGCGTTGCATCAATGAACACCTCATCAATGGAATAAACATGAATATCTTCGGGGGCGATATATTTCAAGTAAACATTATAAATTTGTGTACTGTACTCAATATAATGTGCCATTCTCGGCGGCGCTGTAATGTAATCCACGGAAAGCTGTGCTGAAGATTTTAGCTCTATATCACTCACAGAAGCACCGGAAAAGGTTCCCCCCGGTGCTTTTCGCTGTCGCGCCACATTAACCTCATTGACCCTTTGCACAACCTCAAACAATCTTGCTCTGCCAGAAATCCCATAGGCTTTCAAGGAGGGAGAAACAGCAAGACAAATGGTTTTTTCGGTACGGCTTTCATCTGCAACAACAAGGTTAGTGGTCAGCGGGTCAAGGCCACGTTCCACACACTCGACCGAAGCATAGAATGATTTTAAGTCAAGTGCAATATAGGTTCTGCTTTTCATCTTTGCTCCGGCCTCCTCTTTTATAATATGTCTTGCCACATATTGTTTTGGCATGGTTATTTTAATCTATTTATAATAAGTTTACCCTTAGAACTCCTATTTATTTGAAACTGTCGTCATCCTAAATTGTAGCATAAAGTTTTGGCTTTTTCTACTGAAAGACAATTATCCCTATGGCAAACTAGCAGTTTGGCTGGACAAAAAAACAAGGCTACCAATCGTTCGAGTGGCAGCCTTATATATTCATTTCGTTTATTCTATACCTTTACCCGTTTTACAGGGGCGGTCATTGCCCTATACAACACCTCATCCACTGTATCGGTATAACGATTTTCGCTGTGTAATTTGGTTTTGAAATCATTCAGGCTGTGGATTAACATTTGCCATTCGGAATCGGTCAGATAAATTTTAACTTTTTTCATACGATAATCCCCCTTTGTGCTTTCAGTATAATACAGAAGTAAAGATAATTGCAAATGTACGATTGCACCTTTGCCGTCTTAAAATTTCCTATATATAATGAGTCTACCATTGAAAGGAAAAGGAGGTGCAAAAGTTTGAAACATTAAAATCC
>DOWI01000062.1:335-4716 GCA_003519645.1 Oscillospiraceae bacterium | reverse complement strand
TTTCAGTTTGCTCAGCAGACATTATTTAAAATTCGATTCTGCCCCCTCCCCTGCCGCTCAACGATGAAAATATCCCGGTTTGCTATGCCGCCAAAACTTGATGACTCATGGCATAAAAAAGCTTCCCTGCCGGCTTTGAATTGATCACTCAAATTCTTGCCAACAGGGAAGTTCCCTAATAATGAAGCTATGCCATTCTGGTGGTATGGCTTTGCATTTTCTATCCGTTATCTCTGAAATACAGGATATTTATCTATTGTTTGAACCGGTTATCTCTTTATGGCTTTGAATGCTTCAGCTTGTTTTTTAATTGCGACTTCTGTGGCAAGGCGTTCAATACTTGACGCACCGAAGAAACCATCGACCCCTGTCTTCCTGATAACATATTGAGCATCGGCCGGCTCGGCGATTGGGCCGCCATGACAAATAACCATAATGTCCGGATTAACAGATTTACCGGCGTCTCGGATTGCAGCGACTTTCTCAACACAATCATCAAGTGAAAGGGCGGTCTTTGCACCTATGGCACCTTTTGTCGTAAGGCCCATATGAGCAACAAGAATATCCGCTCCGGCTTGTGCCATCTTCTTGGCCTGATCGGTATCAAAAACATAAGGTGTAGTGAGCATATCAAGTTCATGTGCCTTACGGACTGCGTCTACTTCAAGGTTATAGCCCATTCCGGTCTCTTCAAGGTTTTGCCTGAAGGTTCCATCGATTAATCCGACAGTCGGGAAGTTCTGAATACCGGCAAATCCCTGATCTTTCAGCTGCTGCAAAAACTTATCCATCAGGCGGAAAGGATCGGTACCGCAGACTCCGGCAAGGACCGGGGTATGTTTTACGATTGGCAGCACCTCACTACCCATATCGACAACAATCTGGTTGGCGTCCCCATAGGAGAGCAGGCCTGCCAAAGAACCACGCCCTGCCATCCGATATCTGCCTGAGTTGTAGATAATGATCATATCTACTCCGCCAGCCTCACAGAACTTGGCCGAAATTCCTGTGCCGGCGCCAGCGCCAACAAGTACTTTGCCTTGAGCAACTTGAGCCTTAAAATTATGGATAATTTCCGTGCGAGTCATTGTAATTCCTCCTGTTATTTATTATTTTTTTGCCTGTTTGCCTATTTTCATAAGTTCAATAAGCTTGTCACAGGCACAAATTGCAAATTCCTTATCATTGATATGATTGTTGCGGTCAATAAGCTCGATTTTATTGTGATCAATTTTTTGCGATATGGTATTGAAAAGCATTTTATCTTCTTTTTCGCCGTAAAAAGCCTGCCCATTTGCGTCAATCATCGATATGCCTTTTAACGGAAGGATTAAAGCAGTTGGCGATTCAGCTCTGTTGAGTTTTTCAGCTATTATTTCAGCAAGACGTTTATTTTCTTGAATAGAAGTCCTCATAAGGGTTACAGTTGGATTGTGCTGATAGAAATTTCTGCCTTTGAATTTTTGAGGAACTGTTTCGGGTGGCCCGAAATTGACCATGTCAAGGGCGCCCACTGAAACAACCTGTGGAACGTGATGCTTCCCGGCAGCTTCCAATCTGTGCGGCCCCGCACTTAAAACACCGCCGACCAATTCATCGCACAATTCCGTAGTGGTTATATCAAGTACGCCATCAATATACCCACCTTCAATTAAACTTTCCATCGTTTTGCCTCCGGTGCCGGTAGCATGGAAGACCAAAACTTCATAACCTTGGTTTTCAAGATATTTTCTTGCATAATCTATGCATGGCGTTGTTACTCCAAACATTGTAGCGGCAATGACAGGTTTTTTCTCAAAACTGATCGGTTCATTAAACTTCACCATACCTGCAATTGCATGAGCAGCATTTGCAAATATTCTAGCGGATACAGAATTAATCCCGGATACATCGACAATCGATGGGAACATATTCACATCACTGACACCAACATATTGAGAGGTGTCACCGGACGCCATAGTGGTTACCATGATTTTTGGCACACCAATCGGCAGGGCCCTCATTGCCGGCGTAGCGATTGAAGCTCCGCCGCTGCCGCCAAGTGAAATAATACCATCGAATTTCCCCTGGGCATACAGTCTTGGAACAAGGGCTTCTGCACCTTTAGACATTATTTCCGTCGCTAAAGCACGGTCCTTTTTTGCGACAATCTCCGTAATTTTTGCCCCGGCTGCCGCAGCTACTTCTGTGTTGGACACATCCGGTTTAAAGGAAGGGTCAAATGTTCCACAGTGAATCGTCAGGGTACTTAATCCCAGTTTTTTAATGATCTCCCTGATATAGGAATATTCATTTCCTTTGGAATCGAATGTTCCAATAATCGCTACTGTTTTCAAATTGAATACCTCCTTTTGCATCGCATAATTACTTTTCTCTAATATGAATAATACTATGCTTTATATGCAAAAGCAATGTACAAATGTTAGAGTTTTGTGTTCATTTGTTAAGTTGAAAGTATTTTTTCGGAGAAAAGCCCGTCTGTTTTTTAAAATCCTTGCAAAAATGTGCGTAATCACTGTATCCGACTATTTCGGCGACTTTAAAAAGAGGTAAAGACTGACTCTTTATAATCCTAATTGCTTTATTCACACGAAAATTTGTCAGGTATTCTGGGAATGTGCATCCAGTTTCTTTTTTAAAAATGGAACTTAGGTATGTACGTGAGACATGTACAATATCCGCAAGCTCTGAAAAAGAAAGTTTCTTCATATAGTTTTCGGAAATATATTTCTGCACGAATTTTACATAATTATAATGCAATGAAATATCATAGATCGATTTATTGGATTTACCCTCGTTGTCGATTTGCTTTTCACACTTAAATTTCTGAATAGAATTCATGATTGCTGCCTCGGTGGGAATCCTTTCAAAAGTCGACCCCCCTATATAACCCATAACGCTTGTATTATCGTATATAAATTTCGCATCGTCGGGCGTAGAGACAGGCCCGCCATAAATCATTTTTATAATTTTGGGATTAATCTCATCGCAGGCTTGAAAAATCTCATTAGTTTCAGTGGCAGAGTTTTTAAGAGGAAGCGCTTCTTTTGGACCGAGAATGCCCCCTTTGGTAAATCCCAAATTTACACAGATTACGTCTGCGCCTGCAAGAGCCATTTTCTGTGCCTGGCGTTTATTAAAGACGAAAGCAACGGTGAATATTTTTTTTGTATTTGCAATGTGAATTGCCCTTATCTCATCTTCAAAGGATATTCCAGATTCCTGTAAGGCTTCTGCAAATTTTCCCTGAAAAAAGCCGACTGACGGGTAATTGTTGATACCTGAAAAACCGCTTTTGTAAATTATATCGATATACGATTCCAGATTGATTGTAGGATCGGTAGCACAAAGGCCGAAAATTATCGGCATATTCTTGATTGCAGGGATAATTTCCCTCATTCCAAATTGCATGACAAGTTTATTGCTGTTTGCAAAAGGCAAAAATCCTGCAAGCGAACTTAAACCCATTTGTCTGAATCTGCCCGAATTTAGCAGGAGAATCATATCGGCGCCACTTTTTGCTGCATATTTTGCCGATATTCCAGAACCTGCTGCAACGCCAAGAAGATACTTATTCTGCTCAAGTTGATGATAGAGCCTGTTCATAATATGCTTGCGAGAAATCGGCATACGATACGTCTTCTTTCTCTTTTATGTTTCTGCTAAAATATAGCACAATATAAGTTTAACAGAACACGATTCAAATTGCTTGCTTTCTCCTATCAGTTTATACAAATTTTATCACTTTTTTAATATTTTTGCAAGGTTACCGTTGCGGATACTGAGTAAGACGCTTTGACATCCGGATGGGGACGATAGATGGCCGCCGGCAAAAATACATTTTGCTCAGTGGCGCAAAATCCGCTATTATTTTTGACCACCTTGGTAAGTAAAAAGGGGCGCATGTAATGCTGTTGCATTACATGCGCCCCTCAGATTGTAGATAAAGCGCCGATTGGCATTAAGCCCAATCGGCGCTTTTAACGATGAATTGCAAATAAAGAATTGAATTAAAAGAGCAGCGAAATAAGGAAGCGGGATTTGACCTGAACCTTGGGTCCTTCGACTTCCAGATTGCCAACTCTTTGAGATTCATGCAGGCAAAAGTAAGCAAAGCCTGTATCGTTACTTTGGCTTTGCCTCGCAGAGTGGTATATCTTAACCCGTGTTTCTCTTTTGCATCGGCGAAAACTCGTTCAATGGTCTGAGCGCGTCCCCGGTAAATTGCTTTTCCCCGCGGTGTGTAACGAAAATCCTCCGCCATATCCAGATAATCCGCCTACACATGCCGTATCACCGTTTTCTGACAGCTTTTGCTTTATGTGCACTGCTTTGTACGGCTTGAAATATCCTTTTTACTCATCGGCCTTTTGTAAGGCAA
>DOWI01000062.1:0-329 GCA_003519645.1 Oscillospiraceae bacterium | reverse complement strand
TCCAGAATCTGTTTGCAGATATACGGAATTTTGTAGCCGGCATCGGCTACGGCATACTTGATTTCAGGAAAAACAGTCTTTACCTTGTCATAAACGCTTTTGAACATAACGCTGTCATATACATTGGCTGGTTCCACTCCCAGTATGAAATTGTGACGGTCACAGGCCGTGTGTGCAGTATAGGCAAAACATTTTTTATGTTCCCCTTTGTGGAACATGCCACACTCCGGATCGGTGGTACTTCTTTCGACCTCTTTGGTTTGTCCGGCTCCGTCGTCTTTTCCCGGGCCGTCATCTTCAAATGGCTTCAATCCATACCTTGCCTCATA
>DOWI01000255.1 GCA_003519645.1 Oscillospiraceae bacterium | reverse complement strand
ATACTGCGCATGTTCCGTTACTGCCGTCGCCAACTTTCTTACCGCACTCCTGACAGTAGTGTAATGGATCGCTAATTTCACTGTATTTTTGGCAGAGCTTCGGGAAGTAACCACCATTGCCCCATTCATCTGTGCCATAGAAGCTCGGGCAGGAGTGTGAACCGCAGTATTGACATCCTTCCAGTTCAAGATTGAGAATGTATGCATGTGTTTCGGGTCCTTCGCAATGATGTTTTGTGCTTCCGCATTTGTATGCACTCTGTTTAGGTTCATCGTCACCGATAATATTATTACTTTCTTCTTTGGGTTTTGAAGTGACCACAGGAGCCGCTCCGCTTTCTACAGGAGTTTTGCCGGAGGTGTTACTGACGCTGTTTACATCGCCTTTGTCATTATCGTTGCCGCCTACATCTACCGAGATGTCATCAATGTCAGTTTCCCCGGGTTTATTTGATTCTGTATCCGTCGGAGCGGTAGTGCTGTTTGGTTCGGGTACATTAATATCCGGCGCATTGACTGTTACGTCCGAGGTACCGGAGCTTGTGTCTGGTGTGGTTGACGGTGTATTATTTGGTATGAGTAATACCGCTGTGACGGTGATTATGATTACGAGCACGGCGGACACACCACCGACGAAGAGTTTGCTTTTCATGAGATTCTTGAAGTTGATTTCTTTCATATTCGACCAATCCTTTCTTAGTTGTACTTCAGGCTGTAATACGATCTTACCGTTATCGGAATTCTCAGATAGGTCATAAGCTTGCCTGCGAATCGTACCGGTATCCAAATCGTATAGCTTGCCTTGAGCTTAAGGGTGTTGTTGTAATCGTATGAAACATTCGGATTAGTCATTAAATATACGATATCCCCTTGCTCATCTTTAGAGTATATGATATTTCCTGAATTGTCCAGAGAGAATTCGGATAAAAGTGAAGATTTGTAAAAAACTTGATCCAGGCTCTGCGAAAAGTCGCTACCGCTTTTCAGCGAGTCATATATTTCTTTGGAATTATGCATAACGAAGCTGTCGAGAACGCGGATTGTGTTGTCTCGGCTCGTTTGAATAACAGTCATCATACTTGTGTAGGTTAAAACAGCCGAAAATATCATTGCAAAAATTAATACCAACACCACTGTTTTAACATGAGAAATACCAGCCTTGGAGTGCAATAGATTTATCATTTCACTGTCCTCACTTCCAATATTGCTCAGACAAGCCTGAATGTGTTGCGGTTAAAGTTACTGGAATCTTGAAAATTCCGAAGCCTTTAACATAGGTAGTGCAGTACATAGTAATTTTAATGGGGTCACCGAGCTGAACTGCCCGGTATGATAAATTGTAATAATCCGCTGTCCACCAATAGGATGGATAAATTCCTGTTTCGTCTGCAAGCTCATAATATCTGGTATACACCTCACCGTTTGTCCGTCCTTCTGCAGTTGCTACCTCAAGCATTTCTTTGGTGAAGTAGTCCAAATCCTGTTTTAAGGTAAAAAAGGAGAAGATATTAAGAGCCATTACGAGTAGCATCATGGATACTAAAACAGCGATTACAACATCTATATAGCCATCGCCACGCTTTGATTTCATTAGCTTTTTCATGTTGGCTACACCTCCTACCCGAACATCGCATTAAGCGACAACATAATTTGTACCACAATTACCACCATATACACGAGAATAAAGCAGAATAATAGAACCATAGATAGGCGTTTTACCTTTGATGGAACCTTGATTGCCTGTTGTTTGAGTATCTGCCTTTGTACATCGGCAAATTTCACCGATAGAGACGCCCAATACATTTCGGTGTTGTCTCCACGAAGTACGGAGATAAGACCTCTGACAACATCGGACAGCATAGAGCTACCGACTCGTGCTTCGAGTCTTGTTAGTGCAGACTCATAGTTTCCTGATCGCATATCCGCAACTGTAATGTTCAGTTCGTCCTTTAGCTCCAGTCCAGCATTTTTTCGGTAGGAATCAAGGATTGAAAGAATGTCACGGTTATGCGTTAATGTCTTGTCGATAGTGAAAACCAATCTCGGCAATTCATATTCAATAGCGGTACGCTTTCTACGAATTTTATCCTGTATGCCTTTGGATTCCTTAAAGTACAAACCGATGGCAATCAGTATGAGCACCGGTGATAATAGTGGAAAAACAACAAAGGCAGGGACTGCGAAGATGCCACAAATTCCTGCCTTTAAGAGTGCGTTTGCCGTATACTGTTCAGGTGAGAGGTTAATTCCCGCTGTCTTTAAATCGCTTTGTAATTGAAGCTTCTTGTATTTGTTTATATGGATTTTGCCAGCCATCCATGACGAGAGATTCTGGAGCCACAATTCAAGGGAAGAGGTTTTCTTTTTCTGCCGCTTGGACAGATTCACGACAGCCTTGCTTGTTTTTATAAATGGGATTTTTAAAAGATCAGCGGCTATAAGGTACAGCCCGATGCCGACTAAAATTCCGATAAATGCTTGTAACAATATAACCACCTACCTTTTATACTCGATTGGCCGAGTGAATTTGAACATAAAGAACGCTGTCACNNTTCCGGGAATGGAGTTCATGAGCGTGCTGTACCAGTCGTGATTGAGCATATACAACAGCGGAACATTGCCAACTACAAGTGCTACCATCATGAAATATTCCTTTCTCGGCTCATACATCATGGTTTTTAACTCATTGTTGACGATACGAACATCCGTAAGTTTATTGACAATAGGGAGTAAGGTGCTTTTCATGGTTCTGTCATCCTGACATGCAATGAGCGTGTCACACCATTCACCCCATATATCGTTGTCAACCTTAGCTTTAAGGTTTTCAATTGCGGTTTTGATGTTCGAGTTTATTGCCGTTACTTGGCCAAGAAATGCTTTGAAA
>DOWI01000247.1 GCA_003519645.1 Oscillospiraceae bacterium | reverse complement strand
AACCCAGCCCACCCTTGGGCATCAAGAAGCTTGTCTATCTTTGTGTCACTATCGAAAATATTCACCGACCAACCGCCATAATCAATCCATGATTTTGGTCGACGGCCAGCACCAGCCAAGCAGCATCACCCTTTCACCCATAACGTTTCAACTCGAGGAAGACCTTTTTCCGCCCTGGTTTCAATCTGATGTTTATCCCATCCATCCAAGTAATAATTGTACAGGTCATTATCATAGCCGGACAAAAGTACCGGGCCGGTATGCTTCAGGAGGGTTTCCAGCAGTTCCACATGATCGGCCTCGTTCATTTCATAGGCATACTGCTTTTTCATCTTCCTGGTGCTGAGCAGATAGGGTGGATCGGCATAAATCAGCACATTCGGGCGGTTGAACCGGCGGATCAGCTCGATCGCCGGCATACACTCTATCTGTGCCTCTTTCAGCCGTTCAACCGTCTGCATGATCCACTCGGGTAATTGATTCCAATAACGTACAGCATAAGCGTATTCACGGCCGGCGATATCGTTCTTCCACCCGGATCGGCAGTATGTACGAAAACCATGACCCTGCCAGCATTGCAGCAGGAAGTGCCGGGCGCATTCATAAGGATCGTCAGTTTCAGTAGTAAACGCACTGTAATATTCCTGCCTTGAGTATGGCGTGCAGGCCACGAGACGAGCCAGACGGCCAGCATCTTCACGTATGCAACGAAACAGATTAACAACGTCCTCATCAATATCATTAATAGTCTCTATTCTTGAGGCGGGTTTCCGGAAGAACACTGCACCGCTACCGAAGTAAGGCTCCAAATAACTCTTATGAGCGGGCATATGTTCAATGATCCATTCAGCAATACGCCACTTTGCGCCGGGATATTTTAATACGGTTCTGGTAGCAATTGTTCGATTCACCGCCTCTCACCCCTTTCAAAAAGCTGTTACCGGCCTGCCGGTAGCCTGCTTGATTTCACTGACAAACTGCTTCTTATCCCCGTTTCCTGCGGATACATGGAGCAGATAGATCTGCCTGACCTGTGACAGCTCGGTAGCCTTAAAAAAATCCCTCACATGCTCCAGACTAAAATGACTCTCTAAAAGCCTGTGTTTCATGGAATCCGTAACACGGCCGGCTTCCGCATTCTTTCGAAGTAGCGGAAGTGAATAATTGCACTCCACCATGATAACCGACAGTCCGCTAAACCGATTTTGAATATAATATGTGTCCGTCGCAAACAGCAGCTTTTCCCCGGCTGCCTTGGAATATAACAGGAATCCCACCGGCTCGGCAGCATCATGCTTGGTTTCAAACGGCATGACCACCCAGCTGCCAATATCACGCTGCGTACCGGCGCGTATGATGTTTTTACGGTAAGGATGTCTTATGTCATCAATGTCGTGGTATGTACCTTCCGTAGCGTATAAATCGATGCCGGACGCTGCCAAACCGGCAGCGCCTCGGCTGTGATCACAATGCTCATGGGTGATGCAGCATCCCGCCACCCGCGGCAGAAGGTCAATGTATCCGGAAAGAATTCGTTTGTGGGGTATGCCTGCTTCCAGCAGCAAGACGCTTTCGCCGTCGTCGATTGCGTAACTGTTACCGGAGCTGCCGGAAGCAAGACATTTCACCTCAATCACGACTAAAAACCGGGCGTATAGCCGGCGCTTCTGGATCCCGCTGCTTTTGTATTTCTTATCGGCGGCGGTGCCTCATCCCCAGGTGCGGGAAGATCCTCGGGCGGATCCGATTCATTTGGCATATCTGCGGTGGTATCTTCCGGCTCATCGTCGACAATACCGTCAATTACCTCACCAGTTTCCTCGTCAACCGTAATATCAATTGGCTCGGTGTTTGCGTGTTCGGCTATCTCCCGCGCGGTAGATCGATACACGTCATCGGTAACTTCCTCAAACAGGGTTTCCATTGCCCCGTTGGCAAAGTCTTTCGGAATCTTCTTTATTGCGTTATTCCGCATTTTACGCTCAATCATGGCATCCCGGCTATGAAATTCCGTCCAGGAAGGACTAATCCACGGCTGCAGCTCCGGATCATCCAAAGCGCCGTCAAGTCCAAGGTCACGTGCTTTCATCAACAGTTCTTTGCGGCGAGCAGCGACCTTTTCTTTTTCATCCGGCTTTGCGCTGTATTTATCCTTTGCAAAACCAAAGGTTTCCTGCATCATATTGCTTGAAATATGCGCTAATAGGTTGTTTATTACATCCGATCGTTCTGCTATGTAGAATTCAACGTACCGCTTCCCGTCCTTGCCGGACTTGATAATGGGATACACAATGCGGACAATTTTACCCTGCCCTTTGGGCGTCCACTTGGGCGGGTCCATATCCAGACCGTTATATGTCGGATATGTAAAATCATCGTCCTCACGAACCTTCCAGATCTGCCCGATTTCAACTACATCACGTCCGAACCGTGAAAGAAGCGCATCGTTGCCGTCACCCTCAATACCCATTTCAATCTGTTTCATCCATTCGTCCCTACCATCCGCGCCTTTATGCTTTACATTACGCGTCTGGAAATACAATTCACGAGGACTGGCAGATGCGTTCAGCTGGAAACAGGCAACCTTCATCAAAATATCCACAATGTTACTTTTATCAAGCTGGTTGCTTGCCCAGCTAATCCCCGCTTTGTCCAGAGTCGCGTGTATGGCTGAAATCGCATGAAGTACGCACTGGCGGGAATATTGCGACATTTCAATATTGTTTACCTGCATCTGCTCCATAATCAAAGGCATAAAGGTATCATTGGCATTGGTAAGCTTGGTCGCAAACGGTTTTTTCTGAATAGCTTTGTTTTCGCTCATTTTGTCTTTCCTCCTTAATCCGTATACGGTTCACAAACCGTAAAATTATATCCTGTGTTCGTCTTTTTAAGCGTATAATATCCCGCAAAATAATAGTTGGCGTCGCCGGACTTTTCTCCGCCTATACGGATGTTAGCATGGTACTCGCCGCTTTCGGGAACCCTGCGCTTGTATAGCTCAGTGAAGCAGTATTCGAGAGTTTTTGCTTTGTCCTGACATTCAGTCTGGATTTCCCACACACGGAAGGAATCGCCGTAACGCTTATACTGACCGCAATGTGTCTGCGTAGCCTGAAATTCCGCTGGCTGCGCAGTCTGTACCTTTCCAATGATAGTCTTTGCACGATCCTTAAATGGTGCAATCTCCTCTTCCGGAACATTAATCTGTGTTATAATTCCGTTATTGCCTCCGGGTACTTCAACAAGATCACCGACNNAACATTTGTTTTCATAATCTATTCCCCCTCCGAAACAGCCTTATATTTTGCCAGAACAGTATCATTGCAGCAGTTATGTTTAGTGACGGCTTGGTTCAAGTCATCTTTATAAAGTGAGCTGGTCGGTTCATCCTCAAAACAACAAACAGCATCATGATTATNNCCGCAGAGATAAACCGTGTCTTGACTAGAGCTATCCGGAACACCTTCCCCGAATTCCAACTGACCGGCGCTTTCAACGTTCTCGACGAGGCAGGTATTGCCGTCAACCGTGGTTTTCAGTGGCTCGGCCTGCTGCTGCATATCGTCAAAGGTCATCTGACGCTCCCGGTCATATGGGATAACCGGGTTGCCTTCGGTGTCCAAAGCGATTGAGATTTCAGAACTGAGGACAGATTTGCTTTTACGATTTATAGGCTCAAATTTATACCCGGATTCCTCCGTAACGGTAAACCTCTCTCCGATGCGCTCAAAAGTGATTTTCACATTAAAATCAAACTTGCGCTCGTGAGATGTCAGAGCAACCTTTAGAGCATCGTTGATTTTCCTGTCCCAGATGTCAACAAATTCATCAAAAACACCATCCAAGAGGCCGATCCGATCACCGATGACAACCCGATCGATATCGTCGCCGGCGTTTTCAGATTCATCGGAATCATTCTCATTTTCGGGGGAATCGTTCTCGAAATCGTGATCGTCGTTCTCGACGTTATCGGGGCACTCGCCAACATCCGTCTCCTGTTCCATTTCCGGATCCTCATCATCTAATGGAACACCATCGTCCGCATTCTCATGTTCCGGATAGGATTCATAGTCGGGATCATCCTGTTCCATTTCGGACACATCATCGTCAACATCAATCGCAATATCCATATAATCGGAATCATCTATCTGACTATCATCATAATCCGGCTCCGGCTGTTCGTCAGGTTCGGGAATAGCCTCATATCCGCGACGAGCTGCGTAATCGTCCAGCATATGCTGAGCGATCCCAGCGGTATCGCATTTCGGAATGTTTCCACAGGGGATAACGTCGTGGTTTCTGTCCCAATCAAAACCGAAGAAAGCGCGGAATTTGCCATCCTCGCAAGGGCCGACATGATAGACCTTACCGTGGCCGTCGGTGTATTTCGTACCGCAGAATTCCTCTGCGGCCATTCCTATGTTATCGTTCATAGATTGAGCTGCCTCCTTAGCTTTATTAATATTTTCAAGGATCAATTGTTTTTCTGCTTCCGGCGGGATATCCTTCCGGCTGCCATCCGAATTAAAGAAGTGTTCGAACAGCAGCTTTTTGGACTGAATTCCCTTGTTGTTCTGTGTAGGATAAATGGTAAGGGTATATCGACCGTCATCCGAATAATCAGACGGTCGGCTGGAAAATGCGTACCGGTCTGGTTCAATTCCTTCAAGGGTATCTGCGTAATCACGTACCCTGTGTAGAAAGTCGAAATCAAGGCTATAAACCTTGCCAACACATTTATCATCAAGATCCAT
>DOWI01000248.1 GCA_003519645.1 Oscillospiraceae bacterium | reverse complement strand
TCATCATTTGGAGTGTAACTGTTTTGCTTTGGAAAGACGCGAATTACACCTTCCAACTCAATCACCCCACAATGTAGTTTGTGACTTTACCGCCTCAAGCCGTTCTGTTGCCGCTTTCCAGTAGTCTTTGTCAAGTTCAAATCCTATGTAGTCAAATCCCATATTGTGACAAGCGATAAGCGAAGATGCCGAGCCGACATGCGTATCGAGGATTTTATCGCCATCGTGTGCAAATAAATTTAATATCCATGTATATAAATTTATTGGTTTCTGCGTTGGATGTATTCGCGTCGGGTTGTTCGGATTGTGTTTGTAAATTCTGGCGCTATCTTGAAAAGACGTCCACGCCATCTCAATTTCTGAAAAGCTCCGCCCATACATTGACTCGCCTTTATCCCATACCAAAACACATCTTGTTGGTGGCAAATTGAAGTAATTACCCCCCCAGATAACTTGATTTTTTGATACCCTTTGTAGCTCTTTAAAGTAGCTATCATCAGGAACCGAATTATCCCACGATTTTGTTTTGTCTGGTTTTACAGTATTGCGCGAGCCCATATTCATCCGCTCGGCTTTTATTCCATATGGCGGATCCACAATAGCCAACTCAAAATATTTATCAGGAAATTGCTTCATGCCGTCCATGCAGTCCATGTTATACAGCTTATTTAATTCAAGCACCGTATCACCCCATCCACTATCTCAAATATCGGTATCCCATTATCCCGCGCAAATCTAACTTCCATATTGCACCCTGTGGACTGCTCCCATCCCTCGCACAGCCATAATTCATCAGCACGGTTTAAAAACTCGAAACAGTGTTTCATGCCTTGTTCGTATGGCATCATGTCGTACATATACCCCGTTGCGTGTAATGGGCTGTAAAATGTGTAGTCGGGATATTTCGGTAACAGCTTTTTTGATTATCCTCTCAACTTTGCGGATATTACGCCGTTTGCCCGAAAATGGGTGCGCTATGTATGCTATTCTCATTTTGTTTCTCTCCCATCAAAAATTTTTACTATCTTTTTGCATATCTCACAGCCGGATTTTTCGGCTTCGGTTAATATTGCGCTGTATTGGTTTGCTCGGTCGGATGCTTCTTTGTATACTCGATATGACATGTCAGCCAGCTCGTATTGGTCCAGTATCGCCCGCTTCTCCTGTGCCGCTTGCTCTTTCGACACCGCCCCGGAACGATATTCTCGATACAACGCCCGGAGTGATAGATACAACCATTGTTCCGGTTGCGTCAATCCGTCCGGCATTGGGTCGGCTTTCATGGCGGATCGTTCGAGATTCTCAGTCCACATGGCCTAACCCCATATACCACTCAAGGACACGTACAGCCGATTGCCAGCCGTGACAGACTTCGCAGAAATAACCTTGGTCGGTTAATTCGATTATCCACCAGTCTTGATCGTCAGACGTGGTGCCGGTTGGAGTTTTCATCTCGATATACAACCCGTGATATTCGCCTCGAGCAACCGGAAGGAATAAATCAGGCACACCTCGTTTCAGTCCGGCAAGTTTAAGCAATCGCCCCATAACTTCCGAGCATTTCCGCTCGTTTGGAATGTGATAGAGCAGTTTTAGTAGTGGCCATTTCTCTCGGATATGCGGTTGTTTAGACCACTTAATAACCGCCTGTTGATGTTGTAGCTCTGTCATGCCGACCGCCCCTTTCCGCACATAAGCCTGTTAAGTACCTGACTTGCCTCACCTTTGGTAAGGTTCATAGGATCAAACTTGTACTTCCGCGCCATTTTCCGGATCAATTCAATTTGCTTATCGCTGGCAGGTGACTTACCCCACTTCTTTGCAACGTCCAGATCCCATATATACCGCACATCCTCGTAATGTTCCGTCAGGCACATATACGCCCGGTCAAACGCTTGCTGCATAGGCACCAGCCTCCCGCCGATCCTTGTGCGCCCCAATTCATCAGGACACGGTATCGTCATACGCTTTCCGCCCGGAAGAGAACAGATCATGTCGCCGGTAGGCATCTTAANNCCTGATTTTGTGGGTGTTGTATTTCTGCGCTTTGGCCCAAAGGTCAACGATCTGAACATTCTTAATCCAACTCTCTGGACAATCTGCAGCGGCAACGGCTTTATCGGGCAATTCAAACAGTAACCCCTCTATTTCAGACTGCTTGTCCGCCGGTACGTCGCTCAGATCAATTCCCAATAGTGACGGCGCGGTGCAAAGTGAGGCTTTCCCAGTAACCCCGACACAGTCGATAAGATTTAACCTTTCCTTTCCGGGAAACAGTCGCAGGCCACGACCAACCATCTGCGTATACAGGCTATCTGATTGTGTCGGTCGTGCAATGATGACCGTTTCTACTCGGGGAATATCGGTTCCCTCGGTAAATACCATGCAATTCACAATACACGGTATCTCGCCATCGGTAAATTTCCGGATGATCTCTGCCCGATCTTTAGTCTCTCCGGTTACAACGACCGCCCCGTCAATCCGCTTTGCAATTTCCTCTGCTTGATGTACCGACACCGCGAAGATCAATGTCGCGCCCTGCGCCATGGTCCGATACGCCTCGGCAATCGCATCCGCCGTACCGTCCATTGCCTCGTCCAATTCGCCCGGTGCATAATCTCCGCCTCTGGACCGCACCGCCGATAGGTCATACCCAATGTCAACTCTCCGGCAGAATATATCCGATAGGTAGTTGTTCTGTATGCCCCATTTCAAGTCACGGGAAAAGATGATGTCCGAGAAGATGTCGTCCATTCTGACGCTGTCACTTCGGTTAGGTGTTGCCGTGAATCCTAGATTCAGTCTCGGACGGAAGTGCCCGAAGATATTTCTATACGATTTCGCCGCGCAGTGGTGAGCTTCATCCCAAACGATAATATCGAACTCATCGGGATCGAACCGCTCCAACCGTCTCGCCATTGACTGCACTGATGCGCTTACAACCTCGTCTTGTGGAGTTGCATGGTCGCTCGCCTGTTCTATCCCTTTCTGACAATCGAAGTATTTCAGTGGCTGTCTAACCAATTCCTCTCGATGGGATAGGATCAACATTCGTCCGCGCCGAGGGATATTAGCAAAGGTGACCGTGTTATGTACGACCGTAAAATCCGTAAGTAAAAACAGCCTATCCTTGCCTAAAAGCTCAAAACCATAATATTCACCGACACCTGCACTTTTAACCTTTATACCCGTTACAAGAACGTCCTTTTTCTGCTTTCTTTTTGATGCTTTACGCCCCTCTACCCGTGTTGGGATTAAGTGCGTATCGCCCGAAATGTTGATTCTGTAGTATATCTTTCCGTTCACTATTTTTTCAGAATTATGCGCCGCAAATCCCAAACTTCTGGATAATTCCAAAATTCCATTTGCCATTTCCTTTAGAGCTGTGACAATCTCAAATACATTGCCATCAACCAAATAACCGTCGGTGTCAAGCAATCCCGCTAATAACTCTAATCTCGTTTTCCTACTGTTAATCAGATAGCAGACGGGAATATGCTTATTATTTAAAAGGTCATATTTTTTTATAGCATTCCTAAGTCGATTGCATCCATGCTCAGTTCCTTTTCCTCTGAGTGAGTAAGTTATAGCCTTTCCTGCAGTCTGATAACTGCATACAACCATCCTCATATCATTCAAGCGACAATAGCTCGCACACTCTCTCACAACTCTCGAGTCTGACGTTGTGATGGTTGTGTTTCTGGATGTCCCGTCACCCAGCCACAGCCCCAGGATATAAGGCGGTATATCCACATCCCTTTCAGGATAATCAACCCCAACTCTCCAACCTTTAGCAACATGCTTAAAAGTGTCAGAACATTTAAGATAATCATCAACCGATATATTGCAAATATCCCCTCCTGAATATTTGTTTCCATTACAATCGGTAACACGCTTTGATTTGCCCATGTTAGTAATTTTTAAACTTAGTATATGACTACGGTTAACTGTATACGGTTCACCCTTAGTTGGTCTAACTTCAAACATTTCCTCTTGACCGTGTGCCAAGCCAACTACCATACGTGATTTGCCATCGGCACCCATCACTAAGTCGCCTTCTTTTATTTGCTCGACAGGCTTTTTACTTCCATCATGCATTCTTATCATGGTTCCTGGAGCAAAGCACTTCCCCAATCCTGTTGCCATCTGGACAAGATACGATCCGGGTTGTTGGCTTGAAATAATATCGATACATTCTTGCTGATAGTCTCTAAGAATCAACCGTTTTCACCCCGTTCCAAAATAAACCGAACCATATCAAGCGTTATGTTTGTTTCGTTCGCAGTTAACATAATTGGTGAAGGATTGGTTAACATCTGTACTATTTTAGATGCCGTCTTGGATATGCAAGCCAATCTATAAGGCGGTATTTTATATCCGGTACGTTCCATAACCGATTGTAATTCTTTATCTGACATGTAATAACCTCCTATCTTGTGGGACATGTGGTACACTGTGGGACACTATGTCCCACGCAAAAAACCTAGTGTACATGCGGGTTTGCTGGTCTCTGTGGGACTGTGGGACACTATGACATGTTTTCCTAATAGAGAAATTATTTTTTTTACATACAATGAAGGAAAGAAAAATATATAATTATATATAGGCTATATATGTGCATTTTTTGTCCCACAGTCCCACACCCTAGTATCCATGCTGGTTTGCGGGTTTTTCTTGTCCCACGCTTGTCCCACGTTGTCCCACGTTTTATATGATTTCTTCAAAATCACCCTTATCCTCCGTTGTTTCATCCTCGGATACAGTAAGGCGCATTACAACACATTCTGTTAGTATTCCGTTTATTCGCTTACCTTTGGTATTGTTTCTTCCGCGAGTTTGTAAAATGTCTTTTNNCTTTTGATTTCAAATAACTCAACAATGCAGCGCTGGAGAACCCACCAGCTTCAGCCGCCTCTCGGAAAACCTTTGAGATGATATACGCCCAATCATCCTCGACCAATCCGTATGTCTCGCCAGTTTCAATACCGGAACGCATTCTCGCCGAATTTTGCGAAACCCAATCGCACATATATCGATAACCGCGCTCTCCGGACGAAACCGACGCTTTGGTTTGTAAGAACTCGCTAATTTCCTCAACACCCAGGGGAGGTCCGTCTCGAAAAAACCATTCCGTAGCAAGCTCATCCGCTACAATCACCAGAGCTGCCGCCATTGCTTGTTTTTCGGTAGTGTCGCTATTGGACAACTCTCGGAATGCTTTATCGTATCTCTCTTTTGCTTTATCCATCACTTTAGATAGATTCTTNNGTCTGTGATGACTGTTTCCGATGCGCGGCACTCTATATCAATTACTCTGTTGATAGCCCCCGCACCGTCGCCACCCGCCGCCAGTGGACTTTCGCCGGTCGTTAATATACAGTTACCCCATGTCGGCGTTCGTTCGATTCCGCCCGTTTTAGTGCCTCTGGTGCGCCCGACGCCTTGCGCTACCTGATACACATTAAACTGCACCCGGCCGCGGTGGTCCTTTGCAAGCT
>DOWI01000384.1 GCA_003519645.1 Oscillospiraceae bacterium | reverse complement strand
TACCAATAAAATTGCGTGACAGCCCATATGTGCTGTCACGCAATTTTATTGGTAAAATCCGTATGAAAAACGGTCAATATACCGAAGCACTGGAGGATTTCCGGTTAAGCGGTGACAAAGTGAATTACGGGAAAACCTTTGAATCGCTGCGGTACCAGTTTTTACAGAAGTATTTTTACGTCATTGTAATATCGGCAGCGGTGCTATTCATTTTGTTGGCATTGTTGATTAAAAAATCCCGCAAGTTTATTAGCAACCTTCAAGCCAAGCTTTGGAAGCAGTAAGGGGGGACAGCAATGAAATGGCTTCAATATGGGTTCATGATCTTATTTCACCCCATTGAGATTTTCTACCTCATCAAACGTGATCGAAAAAACATTCCTTGGATGGTCAGCCTGTTTACTCTGGCAATCGCCGTTCTCATAAAAACCCTCACTGTGTACACGGTCAATTATACTGTCGCCAGCAAATCTGCAGAGCAAGCCAACGCCCTGTGGGAGTTAGGCATGGTTGTGGTACCCCTGCTGTTGTGGGTGGTTGCAAGCTATGCCCTCATGACAATTATGGGCGGCGAGTCTACCTTTAAGGAAACGCTGACAATCAGCACCTATAGCTTGGTTCCCTATATTCTGTTCACGCCATTAGTGATCATAATTTCGCAGGTGCTATCTACGTCAGAAGCAGGTTTTTTCAATACATTACAAAATCTGCTAATTGTTTGGATGCTAATTCTTTTGTTTGTGGGGTTTAAAGAATCCAACGGACTGGGATTTGGTGCAGCCATATGGCGTGCATTTCTATCGCTCATTGTTATGGTCTTGATTGCCGCAACGTTTCTGCTAATATTCGCGCTGGGTTCTCAAATAGTGATATTTGTTCAGGAGCTCACGTCGGAAATTAATTACTATTTGAGATAGGAGCAGCATGATGAAGAACAATAAGAAAATCATTGCCTTGTTGTCAGCGCTCGCTGTTGTTGTGACAGTCTCTGCTATCCTTGTGCTCAAGCCTAAACTCAAGGTGGACGCCGAGCAGCTGAGTTCCTATGCGACGAAGGCAGTGCCCCCTGTGTACGTGAACGATAACATCGACTGGCAGGATGACATCGCTCTGGTTGGTGAAGCCGGCGGGTATCAGCTGTATTATGACCGCGCCAACGTGTCGTTTTCTATAAAAAGTGTACAAAGCGGCCATATGTGGAAATCCGGGGTAACAGCCGAAGAGTTTACGCCCAAACGCGAGTCGGATTATATATGGGCAGATTTGCAAAAAGCCTGTATCGTGGGTTACACCAACTTTGCAGATATGAACGGCACCATCAATATTGCGGAGCGCTTGACACAGATGGTCACCGTTACCGCCACCGAGAAAAAACTGAAAAATGGTGTGGCTGTAGCCTTGATGTTTGAAGAATATGAGTTAGGGTTCACCATGGAGCTATGGTTGGATGAGGATGGCTTGAACGTGCGCATTCCCCGTGAGCGTATAGTGGAGAGTGGGGAATACGGCATTACCAATATCACAGTTTTCCCGATGCTTGGTGCCACGACCGATTCCGAGGATGGCTATATCGTGTACCCGGACGGGCCGGGCGCCTTATACCGCTTAATCTCCTCTGAAAACAGGCAAAGCTCGGTATCCACGGATGTCTATTTTCCGCGCACCTTTGATTTGGATTCCATCGAACGAGATCACGTACAGGGTAAGCAATACGCTATGCTGCCCGTTTATGGAGTAACTACAGGAAGTAAAGGATTGCTGGCGTACATCCTCGAAGGAGAGATGAACAGCTATATTACGCTGACACCAAGCGGCAACGTTTATGACCTCCACCGCATTCAGTCTACCATCACCTACCGCAAGGCGTATCAGTACGTATCTCCTGACGGCACGCCACTGGACGCGGTGGAAAAGAATATTTCTGCCGGAGATTATCGGGTGCATTATTTCTTTATGGAACAAGATACTGTCACCTATTCGTCCATGGCGCAACGGTTGCGGGAGTATATGCTCAAAACCGGTCGGCTGTCAACGTCACAGGCGGCGGATGACGAACGAGTGAACGTCAATTTGCAGATGATTATGGGTTCACAGGTTAAGACCATGGTCGCCACCACCTATCAGGAAATGACAACCTTTGACGATATACAAAAAATGGTGGGTGAATTGGGCGATCCAACTGGAAACGCATTACGGATTATGATGCTGGGCTGGCAGAAATCAGGGTATAACTCCAATCCAACAGGGTATAAGCCTTCCGAAAAAATCGGCGGCTTGAGTGGGTTAAAGCGATTGACGAAAAGCCTTGGACGACGTGGTATTGACTCCTACTTGATAATGAATATGGTGGATGCTGATGCTGAAACAAGAGGCTTCACAAAGCAAAGCGATGCTGCGTATAAAGAAATGCAGCTGCCCATCACCAATGCCGATGGTTCGCGCTATCTGACCAATGGCTTCCGTTCTCTGAATCAGCTCATTTATAAAGTCCTGCCATATTTTAACCGTCACCATCTGCAAGGCATCGGCTTTGATAAACTGGGCAAGTATGTCTATGATGACTATCAAACAAATATGGCAATGAATCGAAGTGATATGTTACTGACATACCGCGGTATACTTCAGGAATCGAGAGAGTCCGGCCGGTCGATAGCGGTTCAGCACGGTAACGCCTACGCATTGGAGAGGGCAGATTACCTGTACGATGTTCCCTTGAGCAACTCAAATCTTATGGTGATGAGTGAAAGCGTTCCATTCTATCAGATGGTAGTACACGGGATAATTCCTTATAGCGGCGTGACGCCGGGAAATATGTCGGTTGATTATGCCGTGGAAAAGCTTAAATGGATTGAGTATGGCTGCGAACCCATGTTTTTATTGACACAAAATTCTCCCGAGCTATTTAAAGGCTCCAAAGTAACCAATGCTTTTGCCACAAAGGCAGAAACACTTTTGGATGAAATTGCCTCTGTCTGCCAGGAGTTTAATAAGAAGCTGCGCTTTACCGCCAACCACACCATATCGGAGCATAAGAAGCTGTCCGACGGAGTGTATCGTGTCTCCTACGCCAATGGCTGGAGCATTTACATCAATTACAACCGCACTGCACAAACAATTGATGGCATAGCGATTGGTGGGGTTGATTATACCGTGATTGATAACAACGGAAACATAGTGGAATAGGGGGGAGCTGTGTGAATCGTTCAGGAAAAGTTAAGAGAAAAGGACTATCCCTTGAAAAGCGGGAGGCTTTATATGGGTTCCTATTTATATCGCCTTGGATTATCGGAGGTCTGCTGTTGCTGATGTTTCCAATTTTCCGGTCTTTACAGTTAAGTGTTCACAACATCACCAATATAGCCGATTGGGAACTGGAATGGGCGGGCTTAGAGCATTTTAAGAAAGCGATATTCGGAGATGCCATCTATTTTGAATATTATTTGGATACCGTAAAATCTATGATGATTCAAATTCCGTTAATAAACGTATTCGCCTTGACGGTGGCGGTGTTCCTGAATCGTCGGTTTGCGGGACGTACCATGTTCCGCCTGCTGTTCTTTCTTCCCGTTCTGTTAGGAACCGGATTTATCATGCAGCAGCTTATGGGGCAAAAAGTGGATCAGGAAACGATGGAGGTTGCCCGAAAGGTGCTTCTTCCCCAAGAGGTGACTATTTATCTCGGTCCCAAGATAACCAACTGGATAAGTGAGTTTCTCAACGTTATTACCACCGCACTTTGGAAATCCGGAGTGCAGATAGTGATTTATCTGGCAGGATTGCAGGGCGTTTCCCGGCAACTGTATGAAGCGGCACGTGTCGATTCGGCTACCGAATGGGAAACGTTCTGGCTGATTACGCTGCCCATGGTCACCCCAATGATGCAGCTTAACCTGATTTATACGGTGGTGGACAGCTTCAGTGATGAGAGCAACTCTCTGCTGGCCTATATCGTCCGTCAAGGCTTTGTCGCCAACAAATTCGAGTACTCCTCGGCGATGGGTTGGCTGTTCTTTGTTTTTGCCATTATATTGATTGTTGCACTTTTCTTGATAACGCAGCGCTTTGTCAACCGTGTCAAAGAATGATAAAGGAGGGGTTGAGACAGAATGAATGCAAAATTTAAAGCCTTGACACAGTATCCGCTCAAGGATAAAATCAAAAGGCAGCATCTTCGACTCCCGGTATCACTATTTGATATTGTTGTATTTTGTCTATTGATTTTACTAGCATTTGTCTTTATTTATCCGTTTTTGTTTATGTTGGTTAATTCCTTCAAAAGTTATAACGATATTATTAATATAACGGTAAAGTGGCTGCCTCGGGAATTTACTTTTTCAAATTACACGATTGCGTACAACGCTTTACAAGTACAGAAAACCTTTATAAACTCATTGTTTGTAACGGTTTTTGCGACCATGGGACACGTGCTATCCTGTTCATTTATTGGATATGGCTTTGCCCGGTTTCGATTTCCTCTTCGCAGGGTGCTTTTCAGTATCGTGATACTATCGTTTTTAATTCCTGTGCAGACATTAATCATTCCGATGTACATTACCTACTCCAACCTCAATATGCTTGAAACGTATTTACCACTAATTTTTCCAACGTTTTTAGGGTTTGGATTAAAGGGCGGACTGTTTGTGTTTTTGTTCCGCCAGTACTTTATACGCATACCCAAATCGCTGGACGAGGCAGCCAGCATCGACGGTTGTGGGCCGCTACGAGTTTTCTTTCGTATCGCTCTTCCCTCCTCCGGGGCTACCGCCATCGTGTGCATTGTTTTATCGATAGTTTGGCACTGGAACGACTTTTACGAACCTGGAATTTATATTTCCAGCTTCGATGATATGCTGCTTCCTCAGATATTAGGTTCTCTCTACCATCTGCTAAACAAGTTGTCCGTTGACCCCAATATGGAGGTGGCTGCGGAGGGTGCTAAAATCATGTATCACAAAGGAATCGTGATGGCGGGCACCGTCATGGCGATATTGCCGCCATTTATTGCCTATTTGTTTTTACAAAAACGATTTATTGAAGGCGTGGAACGCACAGGCTTAGTTGAGTAATAGGGAAGGCGAATATAACAATTTATTGGAGGATATTATGCACATACAGGCAGGTTTGGCTAATGAATACTTCAAGCTGCGTTACGGCTTAGAGGCTATGAACAATGATGAAGCCATTTATAACAACAAAAGCATTAGCCTGGACTGCGCGCGTGGCAGCTACGTTGCGTTTCAGATTGTTATGAAGGCGGATGAGGCATTTACGTTAAATGTGGGGGATGAGCCATATTTCAGCCGAGACTCAGCACAGAAATTCATACGAGTGGCTGTGGATGGTGCTCTGGATTTCCGGCTGAATATAATTGACATGGCCATTGACAATGAGATGTATTTATGGGGCGAGGCACTGCTGGAGCAAGCTGTGCGGGAGATGCCGGCAAATCGCGCGGTGAGTGTTTGGGTTGAGGCAGCAGTTCCCGCGGGCACTTCTCACGGCGTTTATGGCGGAAAGATTAGACTGTATATCGGCCAGCTATTTGAAGAAGAGCAGGCGATGGAACTGTCTTTCAGTGTAGAGGTTTATTCGTATACCC
>DOWI01000169.1 GCA_003519645.1 Oscillospiraceae bacterium | reverse complement strand
ATGATGCAATTGCCGAGGAAGTAATCGCCGGCAAATGGGGCAACGGTGCAGAGCGCAAGAAAAAGCTGAAAGCTGCGGGGTATGACTACGATGCTATACAGCAGCTTGTAAACCAAAAGCTATCACCCAAAAAGGAAACGAGCAAACCCAAAAAAGAAACTCCTAAACCCGCGCCAAAACCGGCAGCCAAACCCGCGAAAATTAAAGTCGGCGATATGATATCGTATACTGGCAGACTATACCTAACCAGCTACGGCATATTGCCCGGCAAAAAAGTATCCGGCAAATTCAAGGTTGACCGCGTAATCGAAGGGCGCAAATATGGGATACATATCCCCGGAGGATGGATTGAGGCCAGCAAAGCAAAACGTAAATAACCCGGACACCGGGATAATGAAAGGACAAAAGATATGAAAGCGATTAAGACGTTTTTCACGGGAATTTTCTCGGCACTGTCGGCATGGCTGGGTATTCTTGCAATTCCCGTGTCTCTGTTGGTATTGGCAAACATAATTGACTACTGTACAGGACTGGCAGCTGCTCCGTATCGTAATCAAAAGGTGAGCTCCTATAAGGGGCTTCGCGGCATAGTAAAGAAAGTGAGTATGTGGCTTATCGTAGCAGTCGGGGCAATCCTTGATATGCTACTTGCTTATGCGGCGGATCAGGCCGGTATCACAGTTCCGTTCGGTTTTGCTATCGCATCGATTGTGGCGATCTGGCTGATATGTAATGAAATCATCAGCATACTTGAAAATGTTGCAGATATCGGAGTAAGCTTGCCACCATTCCTCGTGAAGATAGTCAAATACATAAAAACGCAGACGGAAGATAAGGCAAGCGCGGCCCTTCCGGAGCTGCCAACTGAGAGCGCAGATAAAACTGAATAGACAGATGAAATCCCCTCCAGCCTTAATCGGTCGGAGGGGATTTTTTATTATACTTTACCGTAAGCGGTACAAATTGTATCAAGTGCAGTTTGTGCATCGTATAACTCTCGCTCTCTGATTTCGATACATTTATATCTTGCTTGCATACTCAAATCATACAAAATACCATATGCAGTTCTAAAGGATAAGTACTTTTGTAATCTCCGCATCTTGTCCCCTCGATCGATATGATTAAAAGAGTGTTGCCTTATCTCTTTTGCCAGCAAAGCTTCAATCATATGCACGCCGCAGTAAAAAGTTACGGTTACAAACCAGTCAGGGTACTCATCCGGATTATTGATACCTTCAGTCAAGAACTTTTTATTGTGTTTGTACTGATTAATGTGATTCTGCTCACTAGGCATAATAACAATCCTTTTTTATTTGTAAAATGAACACGCAGATTCAGGCATGTCATCTTTAATTAACTGTTCTTCATCCAACACTAAATATTCAATATTGCTTTCGTAGTTATCTTCAAAAAAAACATGCGCATTTTCAATGTATGCCGCATGATCCGCATAAGTTTTTCCGGATAATACAAACCAAAACTCCGCATTGTCTCCGTTTATAAAAACATGGATTTCTTTTAATTTAGGCATATTCAAAAAAGCGGAGATAAACTTAACGTGCAATCCGCTTAATGCAGAAATGTTTCCGTAATATGATTTAAATTCTTCTATCACTCTTAACATACACCTCAAATAGTGAAGTGCTTGCTCCAATTCCCGGTCTTTAACGACTTTAGCCCAATTATGGTAAGTCTTACAATGACTGTCGGGAATTGAAGACGCTGCATCATGCATGATAGCCTTTATATCATCCCCTAGCAGATTGCGACAGAGGCTTGACATCTCTTGTTTAGAAGCAACATGACACACTTCATCAATATTCTGACTGATTTCAACAAAATCGCCCAGCAAAGAAGATGGGCTTATATGTGCTGTTTGAAAGTCAATCTTATTTGAAGTATATGTCACATTATTCACCTTCATTCAATTTACTTTTCTCTAAATCGGATTCATCAATATTTAATCCAATATTTTTACCATAATCATTTTGATATTTTAGTGCGGCTGTCACTATGTGGGATGCAAGGGGGATTAACTCCAGCGGAGATAGAAAAAGATCACTAACAATTTTAATATCTTCTTCATTTTCCACTTCGCCCTCAATATCAGAAAATCCAAACTGTATGTTTATGGCATCTTCAGATATTCTTATTCTATATGTATTTACTAATGCAGGTAATTTTTTTTCGCTTGACATAGCACTACTCCTCAATAAGTCGCACTTAAATGATGAACAACACTCAGCTTCTAAATAATAAATCAGAAACGGGTGGAGTATGGTCACTAATTTGCAACATCATTATATGGCAAATTATATAATATGTAAACAATAACGCACACTTATTATAATAAATTTAACTTTTTGATAAATATATTTTTCTTATTTATAATAATTTGCCTATATTAGTACACAATATTCCAATTATGACCACAACGTTGCTGGATAGTCCAACACTGTCTACATTATACCATACAATACCTAGTGATGTGCAAGTGTGCAAAAATCAACCCGGAGAAGAATCAACTTCCCCGGGTTTTCTCATTCTGCCAATTCATCCAGCGTTACGCCGAGCGCAGCTGCTAGCACCTTTTTGGCTGGGTTGGGGGATGTGGGGGAGGGAGAGAAAAAATTATTTATTCGTTCTAAATCACTGTGACATGTCACACTAAATATCACATATCACACAAAGTGACATGTTCTAAGGCAAACTGTAACACGCAAAAAACCTCATGAAATAAGACTTTTTAACGTAATGTAAAGTATGGCAAAGTACCATTTTTCAGACTCTGACTCTGTTTGTCTGGGTTCAAATCCTAGTTCCGCAACCAAGCCCGCGAAGCTTGATATATCAAAGCTTCGCGGGTTTTTCTTTGTTTTTGCGGAGTGTAAAAACCTGTGTTTTCGGGGCTATGTCGACCAAATATCGACCAAATATCGACCAGTTTGTTTTCAACCGCTGATTCTCAGGGTGTTGCCCATGCTGTCGGCCATGTTTTGCTTGGCCTTAAATAACAAGTGGCCGTAGATATTCGATGTGGTGCCGATATCCCCGTGTCCGAGATATTCCTGAATTTCTTTCAGTGAAAACCCGTTCGCCAAGAGCAGGCTGGCGGCTGAATGCCTCAGGTCATGAAAGCGGAGCTTAGGCAGCTGATGCTTTTTGATAATCTTGCCGAACCTTTCCGTAAAATAATTCGGCGAAAACGCCTCTCCGTTTTCCCGTTTGCACACATAATTGTTTTTGGTGTAGCCGTCCTTCAGCAAAAGTCGGTTCTCAAGCTGTTTTGTCTGGAGTTGTTTCAAATACCGGACAATGTCCTCCGTCATCGGCAGCGTGCGGTAGCTGGACTTGGTTTTTGTCTGCTCTTTGTCCTCCACCGTTTTGTACATCACCACCGTGTCCCGTATGATGAGCGTTCCGCTTTTGAAATCCACCGCATCCCATTTCAGCCCCAAAATCTCGCTGCGCCGAAGCCCGTAAAAAGCCGCCAGCAATATTGCGGGATACATCGGCTCATCTTGGGTCAGCTTCAGCAGATTCAGCACCTGATCCTCGTTATAAAAACTTCCGATAAATCGTTTCTTTTTCGGGAGCATCACCTTAGCCGCCGGATTATGCGGCAGGATATCCACCGTATAGGCGTATTGCAGCGCCTTGCGGACATTGGCGTGCAGCTTGAGTACCGTGTTAGGACTTAATCCTTGGGCAATATGGCGGTTATAAAGTGCCTGTATGTGCATGGGTGAAAGCTCGTTCAACAGAATCGTTTCTTCCGGCTGCCCTTTAATATACCGCGTCATAATATCCTTATACGACTCGTATGTGTTCAGCTCAATGGAGCTTTTGTAGGCTTCCAGCCATTCCATCAGGTAATTAAAAAATCCAATGTCCCTTGAGGCGGTTGCCTTATCAGTAGCGGAGCTGTATTCCTCCAGCAGCTCGTCTAGCATTTGCTGGGCCCGCTTTTTGTTGCCTTTGACCGGCAGCTTCGTGCTGCGGCTGATCGGTTTTCGGATGCCGTTTTCATAATAAAAAATCCGCATCTGCCAATACCCGTTTTTTTCGTACAGACAGCCTGTATGCTTTTTCCGATTGGTTTCTCCCATCAAAGTACGCTCCTTTCCTCTTTGACAGGTCTATCGGAAACGCTGCTTACAGCGGACAGCATATCACCATCGGGGTCAGAAATCAAGCNNATGAAATGCGTGCGCGGGTATCTTATAGCGGTTGCCGATTCGTATGTGCGGTATTGCTTCCTGCCGCATCAATTTGTATGCGGTATTGCGGCTGATGTTCATAACGGACATAATATCTTTAATATCATAAATCAATCGTTCCACGCCGACCTCCTGATAAAATATCTATCGGCTTATAGACGGAGCGGCGTTTGTTCCCAAATACCGCCCCGCCGTATCTGCCGCAGAACTGTGAAATCTATGTTGCATTATGCGTGTGTGGTCGTATTTGCCGCTCGCTCCCCCGACCACGTTGGCAAACAACGCAGGGAATATCCCGGACGGCGGCTGGCACCGCCTCATTGGAATCTCACCACCCCCGCATCCGCGCGGGCTGTCCCCATGGCGTGCGGCGGAGTGCCTCCGCTCATGCTATGGCTGGACAGAAGTATCATTATCGCCTGCATGGATCATGGCCTAACAAGGGAGCCACCCCCGGTTTTTGGCATGGGCGTTTGTCGCTATGCGCCTTTGATGCTATCTGTCTTGCGGTGCTCTCACTACCGAGGCGGTCGTCGCGCGCCTGCCGGACGGCTCGTCATACAGGAAACGTATCCGGGATACTGGATATTCAGTTGTATAGCGAGGGAAAAAATCCCCCTCTATAATAAGAGGACAGTTAAACGGTGTTTTTTGCGGGTACTACTCAAAAAACTTTTTCAATTTTTTGAGCGCACCGTCTATGGAACGCCAGATATTTGCGACATTTACATTTTCGAATTCTGCGATTTGCTCATATGTAAAGCCGTCAAAAAAATACATCTGTACCCGTCGACGCTGAGTTTCGGTCAAAAAATCCAATGCCCGGCGTAAATACTCCGCTTCACTGGCGTTAGCGATCTGCTCCACAAAATCGGCGGGCTTGTCCGCTACGAAACTGTCAAAGTCATAGCTTTCAATTTCCTTATCAGATAGATGCCGGTTATCGCTTTTTTCCTCTGCTTGTATCCTACGGCGTTCCTCATCTTCAAGATAATCAGCAATCGCCTGGTCCACTTCTATCTCTTGTCCGTTATATGTAATGGTGATTTTATTGTCCATATTCCTTTCCTCCATTCAAATTCGCTGAGAATTGAATGGAGGATTACGGGTAACGTGCGTAATATAAGACCCATTTTTTGCGAAAATAAAAAGGACCGCACCACATAGTGATACGATCTTCATGGAAGGCACGAAAAAAGCAGACCCCGTTTTCNNGCAGGAAACTGTGCTGGCAAAAAAATTATGTCTATATGTTAATGATTATCTGGATGTTTAAATAAAAATTCACGCATTTTTAACCCCTCTTTCATTACCGACATCACCCACAGACCTTTCGACCTGTGGGTGATGTTTTGTTTTATTTTGTGTTTTTTATATTATTGTTCAGGGGAGGATTGATAGAAGAAAGTCATAATTACATAAAAATGTATACGATTAAACTCAAACGCCAAAAATATCGTCGCCACAAAAGCCCCAACTGTGCGCGAAGAATCCACCCGATGTGGGCGATATTCAATGGTAGTCAAGATCGTCTTTGCAGTTCATATGGTGAATGTTGATATGACCCGTGTTGTAAATGGAAACGCCATCCATACCGATACACAAAGGGTCAGCTCAATTCAATACGGATCATTTTTTTGTCGGGGTAATTTGATATATTGAGTAAAAGCGGTCTCGTTTTCAAATCTTGTAAGCTAATATTCTTTTGCTCGAAAGAGGTTTCAATAGTATAAGGGAAGTGAAAGTCCATCTGGGTATCAGGCCTCAGTTTAAATGAATAAGATCCTCCAAGCTGCGGATACATGAGTTCCCATAAAGCTATGTCAATAGGCATTCTTAAGTTAGAATTGACAAGAAGCGTATTGAACATATCAATAGCGCCGACCTCGTTTCCCTTGTTGATGATGGTAACCTCCACATCATACACGTAATCTGCACGGAAGTAGGCGGTTTCGCTTTTGGGTGAAAGGACGATGTTCATCTTGTCAGCAAATTCTTGATAAGGATAAATGGTTGCTCTTTTAACAATAATCGAGTAACCGTCCCGGTTTTCATCCGAAGCATTAAAGAAATCATCCTCATACGCCACGGTTTCACCCATAGAATAATAAAGCTCATTAGCGAAGGGCGTGTGGGTGTTAAGATAAATAAGGCGTGCCGCCCATACAGCAATGATAAGCACAGACGCGGATACAATAAGCAGCCTTTTTTTCATGCCCCGGCCTCCTTGATGTGGTCGGTGATACGGCCTTTTTCTATCACATAAATTTCATCGGCTAAAAGGCGAAGTACTTCATAATCGTGACACGCCAGAATCACCAAAGCGCCGCGATTCCGCTCCCGTGTCACGATGTCTTTAACAATGGATACGCCGTCACTGTCGAGCGAATTGGTGGGTTCATCCAGAATGATGATGTCGGGCGATTCCATGATAGCCGCCGCGATTCCCAACCGCTGTTTCATACCCAGAGAGTATTTACGGTATTTCTTTTTATCTTCAGGGTCGAGACCGACGATTTCAATGACTTTTTTTATCTGTTCGTCCTTGACGGTGTTTTTAATGGACGCCAGCATACGCAGGTTTTCAAGTCCCGAATAGGGATCGAGAAACGCCGGATTCTCAAGCAGTATGCCGATGCTCTCAGGGAAGGAGATATCTTGCCCAAGCGTATGCTCGTTTATTCTGATCTTCCCCTGCGTCGGTTTGATGAGCCCCGAAACCAAGCGCATGAGCATCGTTTTGCCCGAACCGTTAATACCTTTGAGGCCTACGATGGCGCCGGAAGTGAACGTTGCGCTCACATGGTCAATGACCGTATTTTTATGAATGCGTTTTGTTACATCGACCAATTCTATCGTTGTCATATTAAACTCCTTTCCCCTAAGGTTCAATCCTGTTCTTTATTTAAAATATCATAGCGCCTGAAAAGCAAAAGACCGCTGATTATCGACACAATGGCAAGGATAAGAATATAAACAAGCCCGGTAAAAACGTATACTCCATTTGTCACGACACGGCTGCTTCGGAGCATCATGGCATAGTTGCCGAGCATGAGAAAATTCAGATAGTACGTGGACGCCAGCATGACCGTAACCGAAACGCAATAGCTGTAAAGTGGCCGGATGATCAGGGATAAAAACATTTGCATAAGACCCACGGATGTGATCAATAAAAAAGGTAGAAGAAAAAGCTCCAGATTCATGTACAGCGGAAAACTGATAACGCGGTTCTGTGGCGGCGTATCAAATAAAAATAAATACTCAGAGGTATGAAGAGACAGGGGAATTTTCATCACAAGACAAAACAAAAGGACTATCCCATATAACAGAAGAAAATAGGCTGCTACGCTAGTAATCAGCCAGCAGCACTTGGACAGCCACCAGGCGCTGCGTGAATGGGCATTGATAAGCACCTGTTTACCATAACCCATAAGGTCTTTGTAAGGATAATACAAAACTATGTATAACACCAAAAGCATAATCAGCATCCATAGGGCGGGAAACTGAAAAGGATCATTGTTTTTCGGTTTATATTCTATGATGCCCATGAATATATAGAGCAGATAATCGGCAAAGGTACTTTGAGAGGCGTTAAATTGGCTGCGCATGGAGCTGCTGCGCAAATAAAAATCAAAACACAAAATGAGAAAAATCAGCGCGGCTATGATAAACTTCCTAAACTCTCTGACAAATCCGTTTTTTAGGTCGTATCGGATTACCTTAAAAAACATCCGTTTTGCGCCCCTTCCACATGGTGATTACAAAGGAAACAAGAAAGAGCACGGTTGCGTAAAGGAGCGCCACCCATAGCTTTGGAACTCCTAAATTGCCGCCGTGGATAAACTTGATAGGCGAAATCTCAACGCGGTTTGTATATTGCGAGAGCATGCCCGAAAAATAGTTGATGACGATGAGTGCTAAAAAGGGGCTGAGAAGCACGGCAAAGCGGTTGCGGACAAAAAAGCTGAGAGCAATCACGGAAACGGCGATGAGGCCGGCGAACAGAGCGGCCAGACAAAACCGGAACAGAATAAACAGGTAAGGATGCTCATAAAAAAACGCTGACCCCATGGCGTCCATCGGCATGGTGTAATACATATCATAATACACGTCCGGCGGCGAGGCGGGAATAAAAGCCGAGACAAGCATGAAGTTGAGCGCCATCGGAACGGTTATCACCAGCGCGCCCGAAACAAACGTAGCCGCATATTTGGATAAAAAATAGGTGTTGCGATGCGTTCTTGTTACAATGAGCTTAACGTAGCCGCTTTTTCGTTCGGAAAAATAGGACCACGCATAGGGAAGCACGGCAAGGATTGGCAGCAACGTATAAAAAAGAGAGGTTGCCATGGCAATATAATCCTGTCCGATCCATTTATTAAATAATGTGATCACACTGTGTCCGGGATTGACGGCAGCATTGAGCACTTCAGCCCTCAGCGCCATCATTTTCAAATCATAATAATACGCCAAAATGACCGATATACCGGACCAGAGAGCAATAACACCCGCAATGCCTAAGGTAATCAAAAACAGCCAGTTATGAAACGCTTTTCTCAGTTCGAGCCGTAGCACACGCAACATATACCCATTCCCCCCTTTACAGCAAATCATGAAGCGGCACATAAAAACAGTCGTCTTTCGAGGGCCCGACCGAAAGGGATAATTCCTCACTGGCGATACTCTCTTTATTGATAAAAAAGCCGGCAAGGATACGGCCCGATTTCCCTTCTTCCAAGTGAAAGAGGTTATAATCCTTTTGCGTGTCGGAAAGCTTTATGTCCCCTTCGCCCATGGTATTATAATATCCGACATTCTTGAAATTTTGGGTTTTATTGAGATCCACCAACCGCAGCACGTCGATATAATACCCATCCTTGAAAATATCGGAACCCTTTACGGCCTTAATGCTCATTTCCACCGTGACAAAGGCATAGGGGGGAATTATACTGCTTTCGCCCATATACTCTTTCGATTCGTGCGAAAATCGTTGGGCGGAAAAGAGAGCCGCATCAATGTTTTCGTGTGTTTCCGCCGCGTGAACGGTTATCTTCAGTTCTGAACCGGCCAAGCCTACACAAGGGACAGGCTGGTTCGGGGCGTAGGTACGGCCTTCTTTGTTTACAAAGGTTTGGAGAGGCGCCTGACTAACGTTGAGGCCAGGAGTTTTACCCGGCACCGACTCCGGGCCGGTTTTGAAGCACTTGCAGCTTGATAAAAGAATGCATAAACAAGACAACAAGCCCAGGGTAAAGAAAAACCGTTTCAACGAATAACCCCCATTTCAGTATATAAATAAAAGGGGATTGCGTGGCGCCGATACTGACGCCACGCAATCGCAAATTTTAGTTGGCGTAGGGATCTGAGCCTACAGAATCGGGGCTCCAAAGACCGGCAATTTTACTGGAGTTATAGTCCCTTGGAGAAACGCCTAAATAGCAATTTCTCTTACCGTTTTCGTAGACAAACTGGGCAATACGCCTTTTTTGACCTACATAGAGGGTGGCCGTCTCGTTTCTCGTATAGTTTGTTCCGCCGCTCCATATGGAAAAATAGGTTCCGTTAGGTTGTGTTGCTCCTTGGACGTAATAGGCATAGGAACCCGATGCATCTTCCTTCGCCCGGGTTTCAGTGAAGTAGATCCAACCAGTGCTGATAGTTGTGAAGCTATAAACTGTATCCGTGCTGTTATTGGCCGATGTTGACAGCCCTCCCAATGTAGAGAGCGCCATGATTGCTGAAAGGACTATAGCCATTTTTTTAATCTTCATTGTAAAATTCCTTTCTTTATTCACAATTCCATTAAGAGAACAACATTCCATTTGAGGAGATTGAAATAAGCCATTGGAATCGCCCTCCTCTCTATACAATCATCGGATTTATCAGTTCTGCATACAGGGATTCTTAAATTTGTTCATACCCTGCGGGACTTTGGGTTGGTAATACCAGAACAGGCAGCCGGCATTTGCCAATGCTGCATCCGCAAACAATCATTTAATTGCCCAATGGAATCACCAAACCCTTTCCTACTGCACAACATCAATACTTCACATTTAAACTGTACTCGGTAAAGGTTTCGCTTGCCGATCCGCCGTATGCGGTGTACACGGCCTTAACCCTGTATGTGCCGCCGGAAACAGTAGCCTTGCGGTCCATAGTAGCATTGTAGTTGTTAAATGTTTCTGTCCAGCTTGCTTCATCCGTCCACCATAAACCTAAGAATCCCTGCTTTTGCAAAGTCATGGTTATTGTAACCTTGGTTGTAATGCCGTTATACCCATTAAAAATCGCTAAAGCAGATGCTTGTCCAGATGAAATGGATAAATCAGTTCTTGTACTTTTGGTATATAAGGCATATGTGCCGACAATCGGATCATCAGGATTTATGCTGTCGCCAATACCCTGTGCGTTAACTGTAGCCATAACGGAGAAAACAAGAACGATTCCCAACATCAGTCCGATAGCCTTTTCCCACATAAAAATCACCCCTTTCTCCACAGTCAAATTGGTTTCGATTTGCTCGTTCACTAACTATAACCCAAGAAAGAGGCGATTTGTGACAGGTAAATTCAAAAAAATTAAAGAATTATTTTATTGATTCCGCAAATTTCAAAAGCTCATCCTTACCAAGCTCAGAAAATCCCGATATATAATAAATATATACCCCATCATTCCATATGATATTGTCGTATCCTTTATTGTTAAAGAAAATTCCGATTATCCCATTAATCATAATATCCTCTGTAACCGTGCCTTCTGTATCAATCATCATTTTGCTTTCATTAAAAAGCATCTGATTATATATGAGATCACTTCCATCATCATTTACATACTCACATAAATATGCCATATTAAGCTCTTCTCTGGTCTTTAGTACATAACCTTCAGGAATATATTGCGGTGTAAAATATTCCTCAATCTCCGTAAGCGTAGATTCATCGGGATTGTCAATTTGAAAGACAACCCTTGAAAATTTCTCATATACCTCAATGAAAAAGTTAACAATAGGATTGCGCAGGGCTTTAACGCTGAGAACTGTGCCGGACATTGCCATAATCACAATGATTGCAATAACGGCAATTCGCTTGCCCACCGTATTAACGAACGTATAATACGGCTTTCTCTGCACCCTGATCAGCTTCTGCATTTTCTTTTTAAAGGCTGACGAAAAATCATACGGTTCCATTGCTTCATCCGTTGGCAGCTTAGACAGCCATTTTTCCTGATATAACTCCAATGCCTCCCTCAGTTTTGCGTTAACAGGGACTTTTTTCACCACAATAACCACCCTCTTTTTCTAAAAGCGCCGCTAATCTTTGTCGTGCACGCTCAAGTCTTTTTCGCACAACGGTATCCTTAACATCCAGCAGGCGTGATATTTCCTTATTCGTCAGTTCGTGGATATATCGCATCATGAGAATTTCGCTGTCCAACTCCGAAAGCGTTTCAATTTTTGCCGCAATTTCCGCTATGGATAAATCGGACATCAAACTTTCCAATTCATCTACTCCATCCGCAATTTCAAAGGGTATATCCTCAAAAGAAATCGTATTATGTTTGTTTCGGCTCACATAGATATTTTTTGAAACATTCTCAACTACTATAACCATAAATGCTTTCGTTTTGTGACAGTCAATATCTTCTATTTTGTCCAAATTGGCGATAATTTTTATAAAGGCTGTATGAACGGCATCCTCCGCAAGACAATCATCATGCAAGATATTGTCTGCAATATAGTGCATAAGCCGTCTGTATTGGATATATAACTTTTCAAACTTGATTTTGTCCTTATCCGTGTCTATCATGAGAAGGTAAAATGACAACATGATACTCCGCTCCTTTTTTCGCTGCTATTGTCATTTTACACTATATATTTCCAAAATACAACACAACCGATATGCCGCTCATGTCATATGTTTCCAAATTTCATAGATCACCGGAACCTTCCTGCTTGTTTTTGAAGCGGGGGCTGATACTGGTCTCCAATTAAAAAATTGAATTCTTTGCGGTTGATTTTCCGTTTTGCGGCATCCTCGTCGTCGGCGGGCGTCAGCCCGCCTTCCTCCTCTTCCTCTTGCAAAACGAAAAATCTCCTCGCAAATCTTTTTAACTTTTTAATGGGAGACCAGTATGACGCATAAAACAGTCTTGAAAAAAACGGCTCTATACTAAATGTTGGGGTAACGAATAGANNAAAACCTTTAAAATGGAAATTGCTACATCACCATTTGGAGGTCATCGAATATGCTCTACTCACATTTTACAGAAAAACTGCTCGGATTAAAAGGGGTAATCATTAAAAATATTACCCAAACAGAAAAAGTTACTTCAATAGTGTTCCGGTTTGCTCAGAACCGGACTTTCGTCGCCGGGCAATCAGTAACTGCAAAGCTTTCAAAAAGTCTGTTTACGAACAGGCTTGCTTTGCTGCATCTATTTTACCAGAAAGTGGGTCAGTAATGAAATATACAGAAAAATACGGGATTATCAACCGCAACTCTGCAAAAATCAAGGAGCTTCCTCAGATACTTTTCCCATAGGCTGCGCTACAGGCCGCGGTTTCGTGCTATGGAATTATTCAAAGTTATGCGCAGCCGTGTTCTTTTGAAACGCTCATGCTTCTTTTTGGCGCTGA
>DOWI01000114.1 GCA_003519645.1 Oscillospiraceae bacterium | reverse complement strand
TGGTTTTGATACGAACAAGACGTGTCAAAACAGGCTGAAGCCTACAAAAAAGAACAGAGCATATTTGAACCTCAAAAGGGTAACAAATATGCTCTGTATTTTTATTATAAGCCTATCTGAACTTGGGGCGGCCTACATACTTTGTATGCAGAATCTCATGTGCTTTATGGCTGCCGAACTTCTCAAGATACTCGTCATAAATCGCCTTGACTGCAGGAGACTGGTGTGACTTACGAACCGCCATCGCCTTATCCTNNGGGCTGACCGCCGCCGTTTACGCAGCCGCCGGGGCAGCACATGATCTCGACAAAGTGCCACTCGGCAGTTCCGTCCTTGATCTTGCTCATGATATAGTTGGCGTTCTCGGCGCCGCTTGCAACAGCAACCTTAACATCTATACCCGCAATGTTATAAACGGCTTCCTTCAATCCGGCCATGCCGCGAACTTCCTTAAAGTCAACCGCATCATTATCCTTGCCGGTCAATACGTCGTTTGCAGTGCGAAGCGCGGCCTCCATAACGCCGCCGGTGGCTCCGAATATGACCGCTGCACCGGTATCCTCAGACAGCGGATTATCGAATTCCTCATCAGGCAGAGTCACAAAATTAATGCCTGCACGTTCGATCATGCGGCCCAGCTCGCGGGTAGTAATCGCAATATCCACATCTGCATAACCCGAAGCGCTTTGATCCTCACGTCCTATTTCAAACTTCTTTGCAGTGCAGGGCATGACGGAAACCGAAACAATGTCCTTGGGATCGATGTTATGCTTCTCGGCGTAATATGTTTTGATAATTGCCCCCATCATCTGCTGGGGTGACTTGCAGGAGGACAGATGATCCAGCTGATCGGGATAATAAAGCTCTGCAAACTTAACCCATCCGGGGGAGCAGGATGTAATCATGGGCAGAACGCCGCCGTTCTGGACACGATCAATAAACTCTGTAGCTTCCTCTACAATTGTCATATCAGCGCTGAAGTCGGTATCAAATACCTTTTTAAACCCGAGACGGCGAAGCGCCGCAACCATTTTACCTTCAACATTTGTACCGATGGGCATATCAAAGCATTCGCCCAGCGTGGCACGAATGGAGGGGGCGGTCTGTACCACAACATGCTTGGTGGTATCAGACAATGCAGCCCAAACCTTATCGGTATCATCCTTTTCAACCAAAGCGCCTGTGGGGCAGACGACGGTACACTGACCGCAGGAGATACAAGGAACATCATCGAGCTGCTTCTCAAACGGCGTGCCGATATGAGTGTCAATACCGCGATCATTTGCGCCGATCACCGAAACAAACTGCTGCTCGCAGGCTGCAACGCAGCGGCGGCAGAGAATACATTTGTTGTTATCACGAACCAGATGGGGTGCCGAAAGATCCAGCTCATAGGTGGGACGATAGCCGTCATACTTGCCGGTGTCCTCTACGCCGTAGTCACGGCACATTTTCTGCAGCTCGCAATCCTGTGAGCGAACACAGGAAAGGCATCTTTTGTCGTGGGTTGAAAGAATCAACTCAAGCGTGGTCTTGCGTGCCTTCTGTACTTGGGCGGTATTGGTCTGAACCTCCATACCCTCCGTCACAGGATAAACGCAGGCAGTCACAAGACCGCGGGCGCCAGTTGCTTCGACAACGCAGATACGGCATGCGCCGATCTCATTGATTTCCTTAAGATAGCAGAGTGTAGGGATATCCACACCGGCGGCGCGGGCAGCTTCCAGAATGGTTGCGCCCTTGGGCACGCTGACTGCGATTCCATTTACTTTACAATTAACCATATTGTTNNGCATCGAACTGGCATTTTTCCATGCAGGCGCCGCATTTGATACACTTGGACGTGTCAATTTCATGGGGTTTCTTAACGCTGCCTGAAATTGCATCCACCGGACAGACACGGCTGCAGGCGGTGCAGCCTTTGCACTTGTCAGCAATAATAAAATACTGCAATAGGGATTTACATACACCCGCAGGACACTTTTTATCCTTTACGTGGGCAATGTATTCGTCGCGGAAAAAGTGGAGGGTGGAAAGCACCGGGTTGGGTGCAGTCTGACCCAGACCGCAAAGTGAGTTTGTCTTGATATAGTTACAAAGCTCTTCAAGCTCGTCGATATCATCCATGGTGCCGTTGCCGTTTGTGATTTTTTCAATTTTCTCATAAAGGCGCTTGGTGCCGACACGGCAGGGCGTACATTTTCCACAGGACTCTTCTACCGTAAAATCAAGGAAAAACTTAGCGATATCAACCATGCAAGTATCCTCGTCCATAACAATCAGTCCGCCGGAGCCCATCATACAGCCCAGCGCAATTAGGTTGTCATAGTCGATTGCGGTGTCAATCAGGCTGGCAGGGATGCATCCGCCGGAAGGACCGCCTGTCTGAGCAGCTTTAAATTTCTTGCCGTTCGGGATACCTCCGCCGATCTCCTCGACAATCTCCCGCAGGGTAGTACCCATTGGAATTTCTACAAGACCGGTATGTTTAATTTTGCCGCCCAGTGCAAACACCTTGGTTCCCTTGGACTTCTCGGTTCCCATAGAAGCAAACCACTCGGCACCATTCAGGATGATTTGCGGAATATTTGCAAAGGTTTCGACATTGTTTTCAACCGTAGGCATGCCATATAAGCCTTTAACTGCCGGATAGGGAGGACGGGGACGGGGTTCGCCGCGATTGCCTTCAATCGAAGTCATCAAGGCGGTTTCCTCACCGCAGACAAATGCACCTGCCCCCAAACGAATCTCCAGATCAAAATCAAAGCCGGAATCAAATATGTTCTTGCCCAGCAGTCCATGCTTGCGAGCCTTATCAATAGCCATCTGCAGACGTTTTACGGCAATCGGATATTCTGCACGAACATATACAAAGCCTTTGGTTGCACCAATTGCATACCCCGCAATTGTCATTGCCTCTATGAGACAATGCGGATCGCCTTCCAGCACAGAACGATCCATAAATGCGCCGGGGTCGCCCTCGTCGGCGTTGCAGACGACATATTTCTGGGGCGCCTTGTTGGGAGCGGTAAGTGCCCATTTGCGCCCTGTCGGGAACCCTCCGCCTCCTCGTCCGCGCAGACCGGAATCGGAAACCACCTGAATCACCTGCTCAGGCGTGTATTCCAAAAGGCATTTGGCTAAAGCCTGATAACCGTCGTACGCAATATATTCCTCAATAGACTCCGGGTTAATCACACCGCAGTTACGAAGAGCGACACGAACCTGCTTTTTATAAAAGTCGGTATCATTGAGCGATTTAATCTGATCCTGATCAACCGTCTCCTCGTAGAGCAGTCGGGTGACAATACGTCCTTTCAACAAATGCTCGGACACAATTTNNATTTCAGGAATATCCTCCACCTGAACCATGGAGTAAAAGCATCCCTCAGGATATACAATCATAATGGGACCAAGCGCACAAAGACCGAAGCAGCCGGTCTGTACCACCTTTACCTCTTCGGCAAGCCCCTGCTTGCTGAGTTCCTGCTCCAACACTTCTATGATTTTCAGACTGTTTGAAGAGGTACAGCCGGTACCGCCGCAAACCAGTATATGAGAACGAACCATCGAATAAAAACCTCCTTACCTTATTTCATCATGCTGCCGATGGTGTATTCCATCACCGGATTGCCGTTCACAATGTGGTCTGCGACAATGCGCGCCACCTTTTCCGGCGTCATTTTCGCATATGTAACTTTCTCTTTGCCAGGAACCAGTATCTCGACGATGGGCTCAAACTGACACATGCCGATGCAGCCTGTCTGGGTTACCACAACATTCCCCAGCTTGCGTTTTGCAGCCTCGTCGACAAACGCATTTAGCACCGGTCTTGCTCCCGCGGCAATCCCGCAGGTTGCCATACCGACAACCACACGAACCGCTTCTCTGTTATCCTCACGAACCGTCAATTTCTCACGGGCTTTATCCCGAATGACCTGAAGCTCTGCCAATGTTTTCACGATTCTTACCTCCTATAGTAATTCGGTTTTGCCCGGCAACAGACCGGACAATGTTTTTTCCTGTTCATCTATATATTCGCTGATCCAAGACATAACCTCGGGTGTATTCAGCGCAATCTCACCCAGAACATTCCTAAGCACACGTGTATCAACCGTAACAGATCGCTGGTCAATCGAATGTCTGAAAAGGAAATCACGATCAGGGTTCAGCCGTATCAAAGCAGTGATTGTCCCCTGCAAGTCGCCGAGGGGAGCTCGGTCGATATGCGAAAGAACAAAATTCGCAGCAACCGTTGTCCCCTTCCCTAAAACTGATTCTATACCGAGATTGCCGCCCGCCTGCTCAGCTGCCATGCGGAAGAGCGGTAGCCCCAATCCGACACGCCGTGTTGTCCGGGTTGTATAGAACGGATCTGTAACCAGACTTATCTGTTCGGAAGACATGCCGCAACCGTTATCGGTAATAGTAATTGTTAAAAAATCCGATTGGGTATTTTCCTCGACGGATATTTCAATCAACGATGCGCCTGCCGAGATGGAGTTTTGCGCAATATCGAGAATATATAGAGAGAGCTCACGCATCAGTCGTTGTATTTTTCAAGGATTCCGTCAATGTCATCCACAGTCAGTCTGCCGTATACATCATCGTTTACAGTAATAACCGGAGCAAGACCACACGCGCCGATGCAGCGGCAGGCGGTGAGGGAAAACTTGCCGTCTTGGGTGCATTCATCCGCACCGATGCCGAGACGCTCGCTAATCCTGTCAAAGATATCTCCCGAACCCTTAACATAGCAAGCTGTACCAAGACAGACAGAGATATTGTAAGCGCCTTTGGGAGACAAAGAGAACTGCGAATAAAACGTAGCCACTCCGTACACCTTTTCAAGCGGAACGTTCATACCGTCAGCGATCATCTGCTGCACCTCGAAGGGCAAATACCCATAAATCCCCTGCGCCTCATGCATGACTGTCATCAGGTTGCTTGGATCATCATGATAGGTATCGATCACTTTGAGCAACAGCTGCTCCTGTTCAGCGGTTCCCATAAAAGGAATCGTGCTGATTTTTTTTTTCATATTACCTTATCCTCCTTAACAGGTTGTGGAATTTAGTTAATATCACATTGGGCGGAAACAATCTGCCTGCAATGTGTAATAAGTAAAATAAACAGGAAACGCAAAAACCAAAATTCTTTAAATTTCGTTATATTCTTTGTTATTTTTTTAACAAGTTTGTGCACTATAAAACTGCGGACTAGATAAATTAAACATTTCCATTTCCGCAGCACTTTTAACATGCAAATAAAGAAATCTTATATTCCTCATATGAATAAGAGGTGTCCATTGATTATTCTATCATTTTACCAACGACTCGTCAATCACTTGTAGGTGAANNTTCACAAATATGTCGTATAAACGAAAACAATGGTGTATGTAATGACTCCACCCCTTAAAATGCCAATCCATTCCGGCGGCTAATCCTGTTCATCCAGCGTAAGCTCATAAGACGGAAGAAACTCATCCAGAAAACAGTCAGCGGCGGGAAGATTCATTTTCAGTACAGCTTGCTCGGTGGCCCGCCTTGCCTTTTCAAACTCCCTGTTACCCTGGGTTTCTTCTTCAATACATTTAATCAATGCTGCAATCTTATCGGCAGCTCTGACAAGCCGATTCTCTTCCATGGTTTGATCATCCGGTAGCAGAAGCGGTTTGTAATCATCACGCAAATCATTTGGCAGCATGGACAGCAGCTTCTCCCCTGACACTCTTTCAACCTGTTTGTAAGCATCCCGTATTGCGGGATTATAATATTTTACAGGTGTCGGCAGATCGCCGGTCAGTATTTCAGGCATATCGTGGTAAAGCGCAAGCAGGACACAACGTCCTGCATCAACCTTCCCGCCGAACCGCTTGTTGGTAAGAAGCGCAAGAGCATGAGCAATCACGGCTACATCATGCGAATGCTCAGATACGTTTTCGGTGCGTGTATTCCGCATCAAAGCCCAGCGCGTTATATATTTCATCCTCGAAACCATAGCAAAAAAATGAAACCCCATAGAAATTCATATCCTTTCGGTATTATACGTCAGCTTTCTGTAACCTAAAGCGTTATATTTCCATCCTGTTGGAGAGTGAACGCATGGCAAGAATTGTACGGCTGATCAAATCATCCACCGTCCAACCCAGCATATCTGCGCCATCAGTAATTACTTTGCGTGAACAACCTGCAGCAAAGTTTGCTGTTTTGAATTTTTTCATAACCGATTTAAGCGGTAGGTCAGACACACTGCGGGACGGGCGCATAATGGCGACCGCACCGATTAGCCCTGTCAATTCATCAACTGCATACAGGATTTTCTCCATGATATGCTCCGGCTTAATATCCACCGTGATGTTATAGCCGTGGCTTGCCACCGCACGTACCAACCTTTCATCCAGATCATGTTTCCGCATGATCTCCTGGCTCTTGATGCAATGCTGATCTGGATATTTTTCGAAATCCAGATCATGCAGAAGCCCGACAATTTCCCAAAACTCCCTGTTTTCGGGGTCGTATTCTTCCGCAAAATATCCCAAAACACCCGAAACAATCCGAGCGTGCCGAATATGAAATTCTTCCTGATTATACTGCTTTAGAAGTGCCATTGCTTGATCCAAGGTTGTTGTGCTGCTCATTGTTACCATCCTATCGTCATGAAATACATTCTACATGAAATACATTCATATAGGTATAGTACCAGAAGACTTAAAGAAATCATAGGGTTTTATCGATTTTTATCGCGATTGCAAATATACTAGCGGAAATGGTTTTCGTCAGATTAATTACCACATTACACCATATGACAACTTTCTTAAAGACCTGAAAACACCCAAAGGGATTATGTATTATATGCCCATGTCCGCAAAGACTATTAAAACGTATTATGAGGCTCGTTAAGGTGTGTGAAAATGAAAAAACGTATCATTACAGGCGCGCTTGCGGGAGCCGCTAACGGCTTCTTCGGAGCAGGCGGCGGTCTGTTTCTCGTACCGCTCTTTGTTCGTTGGCTCAAACTCGACCAAAAAAAGTCATTCGCTACATCTGTTTGCGTTATATTTCCGCTTTCTGCGGTTTCCCTAATCGTCTACTTTATAAAGGACGGATTCAGTCTGCCGTCAGTATGGCCGACTTTGCTTGGCGGGCTTGTCGGCGGTATTATTGCAGGACGGGTTTTCGGAAGGGTGCATGTAACCCTTCTCCGAAGAATATTCGGTATTCTCATTATTTATGGTGGTATACGGGCGGTATTATTGCTATGACAAGTATAATCGAATTTATTGTTGGGCTGATAACCGGTATTCTCAGCGGCTTTGGAATTGGCGGGGGTTCTCTTCTTATCCTGTATCTTACTTTATGCTCCGGGACACCTCAATACACCGCAGCGGGAATTAACCTGCTGTATTTTTTGTTCTGCGCACCTGCAGCTCTCGTCTCACACATTAAAAATAAATTGATAGACAAAAAAACTGCATTGGTTTGTATTGCCGCCGGAATCCCATCTTCAATCATTGCGGCAATTGCTGCCTCATATCTGGATATTGGTATTTTGCGCCGCCTTTTCGGTGTCTTTCTTTTATATATCGGTGTTAGGGAACTCTTTTTTAAAAAACCCGAGCGAGAAGACTCCTAGGTATTCGTTACACCCATCATTAACGCTGGTACAAAGAAGAAAAAATCTCAAAAATTTATTACTTTAC